>DATMZB010000153.1:0-4577 GCA_035560655.1 Methanotrichaceae archaeon
GGCGTTATCCAGGATGGCGGATATCATGTTGACCCAGAACAGGATGTAATCTGGGATCTTGGTGAAGTACTTGAAGATGATGACTTCCATTCCGGCGCCGAGCAGGAAGAGAGCAGCCACGAAGACGTAAACCTTTACAGCCCTCATGATGACCTCTCTTATGCCGCCAGACTCTTCGCCCATCTGCATGACCTCTGCCTTCTCGGCCTTCTTGCCTACATAGAACATGGCGAAGATGGAACAGAGCAGGACGCCCAGGATGATGAGGATTCCTAGCTGATCCATGAGGTACCAGAAGCCAGCGTGATAGGGCGCACCCTGCAGCTTCGTGATGGCGATGGTGGACAGAGGCTCACCCAGAGGAGTGAGGACTGCGCCAAGGCCTATAGCGAAACAGGCAATGACCACGAAGTTGATCTTGTCCTTCCTGGCCAGCGGGAGGGTGTTGGCTATCTCACACAGGAACAAAGCCGAGATGATGGCTGTGATCACTGAGCAAATCAGGCCAAGAACGAACGTAGCTACAAAGAGGATCACACCTATATTGGTCCTCTTTACTATGCTGTCCATAAATGCCCTGAAGGGCTTCTGGCCGTAGAAGAATATCAATCCAGCAACCAGGACTGCGGGCACTATTCCCTTGATTACAGGCTCTTCGGCTGCAGTCTTTATTAGCTCCATATTCAGAGCGCCCTCTACGAACCATTTGCTAGTGATGGTTACTGCGAGAGCTCCCATAACGAACAGAAATGCCTCGAGGTTCTTCTCAGCTAACTTCACCTTAAAGGGTGCGGTCAGCACAATAAGGAATATAGCAAACAAACCAATATCAACTAGGGTTACTGTTTCCCCAGCAAGCATTACCATACGACCACCTCTTTTCTCCTTACCCCATGTTGGGGATCTGGTATTCGGATGTTCTTCCCATATTAAATGCTTTTGGTTTTAATTTCAGGGCAAAAACGAGCCATGATTTGAATAATCACCGGGTTATCATGATTTAAAAGGGTAAAAAGAATATGAAAGTCGTAAAACACATCAACACGACCAGAATCAAAGCCCTCACGTAAAACAGCGCCGTATTCAATCGTTAAACGGCGATCTCAGACGAGTTCAGATCCCTTTGAGTAAAAACCTAAATAGATATTTGGGAAAAAACCTGTAAAAAAAAAGGCAAAAAATGTTTTTAGGGCTCAGACATATGGCGGCTTGCTAGACCTGACTACAAGCACCGGCCTGGTGGCGTTATTCGCGACATCATAGGCAGTACTGCCCACCATCGCCCACTTGGGAGAGTCCTTGCCTGTAGAGCTTATGGCGATTAAAGAGGCGTTCTCCCTCTCAGCGACCGCGTTTATCTCCCTGGCAGCGTTGCCAACGGCCGTCACGGGCCTGATGCTCAGCCCCTTCATGGCCGGGTCTGTGATCATGGCCTGGATGGTGCTGACCGCCTCCCTGCCCCTGGCCTCTACCTCCTCACGAGACTCGCCCTTGGAGATCACATGGAGCAGGATTATGTCCCTCACCCTGGGCATCTTGGTCAGGAGAGAGACCGCGGCCCTTGCAGGCTCAGAGAAGTCAGTGGGCACCAGGACTCTCTCGAAGAGATGAGAGCAGTAGTCCTCAAGAGCCGGTCCCGCCCTCTGGTCCAGGAGCTTATAGCGCATTATGAGCAGGTGCTCATCTCCATATCGAAGCACTCCCCTGGTCACGCTCCCAAGCAGGAAGTTCTCTATGATGCCCTTTCCGTGAGCGCCCATGGCCACCAGAGTGGCCCCTTCCTCCTCTGCAGCCCTCTGTATATCTCCGGGTATGTTTCCCTCCAGGTCCAGCATAGCCCTGGCCTTTATGGTGATCCCGGGGACGTTCATCCTCCGGGCCTGATCATCAAGGCGAGCCTGGGCATCCCTCATCTCAGCCACGGGGTCCCAGGTCCTGGCGAGGGGGTCCCTGGCTACAACGTTCAGAAGCACAGCTTCCTTCACTCCAGGAACCTGGCTTATGCAATCGACGACCTTCTGAGCATATATGGAGAAGTCGGTTGGAACTAAAACCTTTTCAAACATCTTGCCCACCAACCTTTAATAATCTGCTATTCTTAATATTTCAAGCTGCCGTCTAAAATTCAAATAGTCTCAGTAAAAGCGGCAGCCCTAAAGAGACACACTTAGTTTCAATTCTACATGCACATGCTCTGCACCTGTAGAGATATATGTAGAAGAGGTCGGAATAGTAGATGGGATAAATACAAAAATAGATCAGAGGAGAGGCACTCCAAAAGCCTTCTCCTCCAGCTCCACCACCTTTTGCCAGGTCAGCTTGCAGTCGCAGTCCAGGCCCTGGAAAACTCCAATATCCTGGGTCAAAGAATGCTTTCTGATAGCATCAGCAATGGCTGCATCGCACTCTCCGCCGCAGTTGTGCGGCCCGCGCCTTGTGCCTGCGCCCACAGGATCGCATATGATAGGGGTTGAAACCCCCTTTAGCACCTCGACTGCGGACCAGAGCCATGGAGGCCTGTACTCTCCGCGCTCCCACATCCTCTCCAGAGGAGTGCCGCGCTGTATATTGCACAGGTTCAAAGAGAGCATGTCAGAGTGCCTGGCCGCCTCTCTGGCCGACGAGAGTGCATCCCTGATGGCAGCTCCCTCAGAGAGGAAAGGCGGCTTTAAGAGCAGGTAGGCCTTGACCAGGCCGCCCTCCTGGTGAACTATCTCAGACGCCGCTACAAAGTCCTGGAAAGAGAAGCCCTTACGAATTATGTACTGCCTGATCAGATCGCTGGCGGTCTCAAGTCCAATTGCAAACTCAGTTCTGATCCTGGATAGGCAGTCGCTGACTCGCTCAGGTGTGATGTACTCAGGACGTGACTCTATCACCAGCTTTTTTATGGACCGCTCCTGCAGGATGCCGAGGATGCCGTCCCTGGCCTCCAATGGCACTTCATTGGGATCCAAAAAGCTCCCGCTGGTGTAGATCTTGACCACCTCGTCCTCAGCAGAGAGCCTTCCAAGGGCATCATCGAACTGGACCAGCAGATCCTGTGCCGTTGCCGGCGCGCCTTCGGCTGCATAGCCGCACATGATGCACCTCCTCCATGAGCAGCCCACGGTCCTCAGTATGACCGTGAGAGAGCTCACAGGCTTTCCATCAAGGATGTCCTCTGACTTCCAGACGGCCACCGGCCTGTCCAGACGCCTCTCAGCTCGGCTCATAGCTTGTCCAGGAACTGCAGCGCGCTAATCCCTGCTGAAGCGCCCGAGCCCACTGCCGTCGTGACCTGCATCCTTCCGCCTGTGATGTCGCCCGCAGCAAAAACCCCGACCATGCTCGTCTCCTGGTTGAGCCTGTTGACCTTTATGAAGCCCCCCTGAGTGAGATCCAGGCTGAGCTCTTCAGCCAATTCAATATTGGGCTTCATGCCCATCTCCACAAAGACTCCATCGATCTTCAGGGACCTGGGAGTGCCGCCGACATTGAACTCTACTCCGGACACGAAGTCATTGCCCAGTATGCGTGTCACCTCGGCGCCAAATACAGGACTGTAATTCTTGAGCTCCTTTAACCTCTCGAGATAGACCGACTCTGCCACAAGCTTATCGCGAGGACAGATCAGGTGAACCTTATCGCATATATTGGCCAGGTATAAGACCGCCCTGGCTGCGCCATTGCCATAACCCACCACGGCCACGACCTTGTTCTTGAAGAGCGCTCCGTCACAGTGGACGCAGTAGGAGATGCCCTTGCCAACATACTCCTTCTCACCCGGGACGCCAAGCTTGCGGTGGCCTGATCCGACAGTTAAAATCAACGCCTTGCTCTCATACTGCCAGCTCTCGGTCTTGACCTTAAAGACATCTCCGAGGTGCACAATCTTTTGGACCTCCTCGGTCTGGTACTCGGCGCCGTACTTCTGAGCCTGGGCCAGCATCTTCTCGCCCAGCTCCAAGCCCTGGATGCCCTCTGGAAAGCCGGGGTAGTTCTCGTAAAAGCCTCCCATGGCCATCTGCGATCCGTAGATATTTCCCAGGATCAGAGTCTTCCTGCCGCCTCTGGCGCAGTACATGCCCGCTGTAAGACCCGCAGGACCTGCTCCCACAATGATGACGTCATGCAATCGAATTCACCATAGTTTTATGCCCGGCTCATTGTAGATAAAAGGTGTGTAATTGGACCTGAGGCCCGGTCAGGAGAAATAGGATGATCATCCTCAGCCACAACCCTAGCGCAACGTTTTTAGACTAGAAGGTAAATGCATGTGCTGCTCCCATGTGGGGAGAGAGCGTCGATAGTGTAGCGGTTATCACTAGGCGTTGCCAACGCCTAAACTCGGGTTCGAATCCCGATCGACGCATAAACTTCTGGTAACTTGGATGATCTTTATTTAGTATGCTTTTTAAATTAGATGTCTTCTGACGCTTATCTGTCCGCTGTGGAGAATTGTGTAAATAGTATGCAATCTCCTAGCATTTATCCATGTTTTTAGCAAGTTTTATCAGATTTGGTGGCCCTTCCTATCCTACCCCTATAGATGCTATAAGTTGCAAGAGCAAACCGGATCGGCGTCATATTTATAA
>DATMZB010000154.1:0-2892 GCA_035560655.1 Methanotrichaceae archaeon
CTCTGGAGACACTTCTTTGCACAATCTGGATCATCTTCGTGGCCGACTTTCTCCTAGAGCTACTGCTAGCTCCTAAAAAGGGCAGCTTCCTGAAGGCCAACTGGCTAACAGTCATAGCCCTGGTAGTCCCTGCAGTCAGGATTTTTAGAGTTTTAAGCCTCCTTCGGTTCGCCCGAGGGCTGGCCTTGACCAGGGTGGTGGGCTCTATCAACAGGTCCATGAGGTCGCTCAGATTTACCATGGGCAAAAGGGGATTTGGCTACATAGCGGCATTAGCCTCGATAGTAGCTTTAGCCAGCTCCTCTGGCATGTACGCCTTTGAGAGGGGGATCAACCCGGACATAAGGAGCTTTGGTAGCGCACTGTGGTACACGGCAATAGCTGTAACTATTGGTACTGATTACTGGCCTTACAGTCCCGAGGGCAGGGTACTTGCGTTCCTTCTGGGGCTATTCTCTCTGGCCGTATCAGGCTATGTGACTGCAGCACTGGCCAGCTACTTCATAGGCAGGGATGCAGAGAGCGACGAGACTGCTGCAGCCAGTAAAAAGGCCATAGACGATCTCAGAGCTGAGGTTCAGGCCCTGAGGGATGAAAATAAGGTCACGATCTCTGAGATCAGGTCTCTATTTGAAGCGCTAAATAAAGATATGAAGAGGTGACAATAGTCTGATTATCAGAGCTTCTATTTAAACTTCGATCTGACTCCATTTATCATATCCGCTAAACAGTCTGGAATCCGACCCAGGTTGCATTCTCCAAGCAAGTTTTTAAGTTATCAGCCAAGTCTCATGGGGATGACTATAGGAGGGATATGAATTAGATTGAGCCTGATACCGATAACATTAGGTCTATTGATTGCGACAGTTGCAGCTACTTCCTCAATAGGCGCCGGCTCTGATGAAGCTTTATCTGATGGGGGCGACTCGCCGCTTTATGATTACAGGTATATCCAGGCGGCTGAGGAGCTGGGGCTGCTCGGCAATGGGGCCTCTGAAAAGCTGAGCTTTGGCAGCATACCGACTGACAGCCTGAACCCCAGGGATGCATGTGATGAAAGCAAAGTCCGGCTTACCATCAAAGATGCCGGTGAGACCAGCTATCCATCATGCGGTCTGGCCTCTTGTGTTCTGGCAAAGACATGCGGTGACACCTGCATGGGCACCTGTGCCAGCACCTGCAGATATTCCTGCGGCTATACCTGCGGCGGAACATGCAGCAACACATGCTACGGCACCTGTCGCAGCACATGCGGCCATACCTGCGAGTACACATGCAGCAACACATGCAGGAGCACTTGCTCCAACACATGCTCCAACACATGCTCAGGCACGTGTGCTCAGACCTGCTCAGATACCTGCGGCACTAAATGCGCACAGGTGCCGGATGCTCCCCTGGCCGGCTATGTCACTGAATCTCCGCAGGCATCAGAGCAGAACTCATTGATGCCATATGATGCAGAGGCAAATCCCCCGGTATACGTTTATTACGACGATGCCAAGGTCCCCTGGGCGACGTACAAGATGAGGTCCATTGAAGATCCATTGAACTGGGTGGAGATAGACGATGATGGATGGGGCGTGGCCGCGCGTGCTCCCCTGGGAGCCTGGGTCATGCAGCCGATCTATGTCCCGGTCAGCGGAGATCTGGTACTGTACACAATAACTACCGACGGCGTGACCAACAGGGACTACGGAGAGACCACGCCCGGATACAGGTACCTGTGGTTCTATGCAGACAAGCCGGGCACGCACACCAGAGTATTCTTCATTGAGGGCATCAAGAGCAATGAGGTAACCATCTCTGTCAGCTGAGATTGATGTTAGCTTAGATTGATAATGAAGCTGCCACTAAACCTGTACAGGATCAGCCTGTGCAGGTTCTTGGAATTTTGATCCTCGATCTTTGATCTCCTGTTTTCAATAGTGCCTTGGCGGTGCAGAGCCGATCCAAAGCAGCCGGTTTCAGGTTCTGGCGGTGGCTGCAGCTCTATCCGGCACCTGATTTATAAACGGCCTTTGAGAGATCAGCAGCCAGAGGGCTTCACAGGCCAGCCCTACTATGAGGTTCAAGGCGCCAAGGACAAAGATGGTATCACCCCAGTCAAGGGAGATGATGGTCATGCCAATGCTTCCAGCGAGTATGCCAAAGAAGCTCATCAGGGATGCAGCAGAGCCCGTATCATCCCTCTGCTGCTCAAGCATCAGGTTGGTGCCCGGAGTTCTCACGCAGCTCGATGAGATCGTCGCAGGCAGAAGTAAAACTGCAAATAGCCAGGGCTTGAAGCTGCCCATGCAGCATACCAGGACACCGCTCAAGGATATCAACGCAAAGCTTGCGATTATGATGATCCTGCGGTCGAACCTTCTTGATATGCGCAGATACAGCACAGGACCCAGGATCAGTCCCAGGGCGTTCAGTGCGAAATAGTAGCTGTAGTCCTGGGCGCTGAGCCCAAACCCGTTTATGTAGATATACGACGATGAGGCTATGAACGCCAGTGTAGATATCCCGACCAGTGAGAAGACGACCAGCAGTGATGTAAAGCCTGGGTTCCTGAGCACAGTGCCAAGCCTGCAGACGACCTGGAATGCCGACCTGTCACTGCGTCTGTCTATGGTCTCATCCATGACGGTGCTGCCTGCCAGGGCCAGGACGCCAATTCCTGCCAGGGTCCAGAAGACGCCACGCCAGGATGTAAAGCTGAGCAAGAATGCGCCAAGAACCGGAGCCACCATTGGAGATATGAGTACCATCGACTGGACGACTGCCAGTATGGACTCCCGGTTTCTGCTGCTGTAGACGTCCTTGACCATTGCAGTCGCAACAGCAAGTGCCGCGCTGCCGCCGGCTGCCTGCATGACCCTGGCGCCTATCAGCTGATAGATATCT
>DATMZB010000155.1:0-3791 GCA_035560655.1 Methanotrichaceae archaeon
TTACTCAATAAGCAGTCAAGATTCTCCAGACAGCAGCATTCAATCGATATGTAGGGATGCTATGACCAAAGAATGCTTGGTCTGTCTGGAAGGATGCCCTGGATCGATTGTAGATTGGATCATATCTGCATCTATAATGGCGGTTCCTTGGCTGCATTTGAGGTTCTCTGGGCGATAAATGGCAGGAGTGAGGCTTGAATCATGAGCACATCAGTTGATGAGGCGATCATCCAGAAGGGCGCTGTGGGGCCTGAAAGCTTCCATCAGGGCTGCACACCTGGATCATGGGTCGATTTTTGGGTCAATTTTCCAGAGCGGTTCGATGATGACCTTCCCAGGATCATCATCACTCCTAACAATCTGGATACTGGAGACACTTATAACCCTGCAGTAGTGGGCCTGGTTAGAGATGTCAGCCCTTCCGGCTTCTACATCTCTGCCAGGTCTTCAGACTGCACTGGCGGGCTTGCGGGCTTCAGCTGGATGGCTGTTTTAGAGACCCCCGGAAGAAAGAAGATAAAGCAGATGGGCATGATGGGTGGGGTTTTAGAGCCCAAACAGTTCATGCCATCGTGCATCAACGGCGACTGGCGCTCCTGGCCTGTGGCCTTTGATGATCCATTGAGCAGTGAGACGCCCATGGTCTTCACAAGCGCAAACGATATCGGTTCGACACAGTATACCGCCGCAGCAGTTGGAATGGCCCAAAACCTCTCTCCTAAAGGCTTCACTTTAGCTGCCAGGAACTCAGACTGCATGCCTGGAGACTGCAGCTTTTGCTGGCTTGCCCTGTCCAGAGAGGCAAGGCATTCTTTCTCACTCATAGATTCAGGATGGACTGACTTTCGGCGCTTTGAGAGGACCTGCATCTCCGGCGACTGGCAGAGCTGGAAGATAACCTTCCACCAGCTATTTCCCCGACCGCCGCTGATATTTCTGACAGGCTATGGAGGGCGCTCCAGCGACGAGCTTGTGCATTTCCCGCGCATAGCTGCAGTGGGCATTGCCAAGGATGTGACTGAGAACGGGTTCCAGCTGGCAGCCAGAAACCAGGACTGCATGGAGGGATATGCGGGCTTCTACTGGCTTGCAGTGGGCCAGTAAATCAGCATTATGACCAGGCGCTGCTAAGGGCCCATAATGGAGTCATAGCGATATGCCAGTGGGGAGCTGACTGGCGTTAGTCATGGGTATAAAGCATTATGTTAACATAAGTGCTTAACATAATGCTTTTATGGTACTCTGCGCTGCTCACATTGGTGATCACTACGGAGAGAAAGGTAACCGGGATTCTATCTGCGCTGATGGTGCTGATGATAGTTGGCACGTTCTCTGTAAGCGCAGCGGATACGACAAATGAAACCAGGCTGAAGATAGCAACCACTACCAGCCTTTATGATACAGGGCTGCTGAACTATATACAGACCAAGTTCCAGGATGAGTACGGCACACCCCTGAGCATAGTCTCTGGAGGAACTGGAATCGCCATACAGTACGGCCAGAGGGGCGATGTGGACCTCCTCATAATCCATGACAAGGCCCGCGAGCTCAAGTTCGTGCAGGACGGCGACGGCCTGCAGAGGAGATGCATTGCCTACAACTACTTTGTCCTGGTAGGACCAGCAGATGATCCTGCTGGAGTCAAGGGCATGAACGCCACCCAGGCGTTCAAGACCATACTGGAGAAGGGCCAGGCAGAGCCTGATAAGGTCAAGTTCGTATCCAGGGGAGACAACTCAGGCACCCAGTCCAGGGAGATTCAAATCTGGAAGGCAGCAGGCTACAACTACTCAAAGGTAAACAACTCAGGTCCCTGGTACATAGATGCCGGACAGGGAATGGGAGCCACACTGATGATGACCAATGAGAAGCAGGCTTACACCCTGAGCGATACTTCCACATTCATGGCTTACAAGGGCAACCTGACCATTGTGCCGCTAGTCGAGGGCGGAAAAGACCTGCTCAACGTCTATGTGGCAATAGCCGTCAATCCCGTCAAGCACCCCGGAGCAAACTGTGCCATGGCCAACAAATTCATAGATTACCTGGTTTCAGAGGAAGGCCAGAAGATCATAGGCGACTTTGGAAGGGATAAGTACGGCCAGGCCCTCTTCTATCCAGCAGCAGGAAACTGCTCACTGATAGGATGCTCATCTGGTGAGTGCGCCGTGCCCACCAATGCCACCTGCGCCACTGCATAGGTGATACTTGGTTGGATGAGATTGTTGCAGGACTGATCAAGGCTATAGAGCTCATAGTCACTCTTAACCCGGAGGTCGTGGAGATAACTTCACGATCTCTTGGCATAGCTCTGACCTCAACCCTTTTTGCGTCCCTTATAGATATCCCGCTTGGCAGCCTGATCTACTTTCACAACTTCTATGGAAAGCGCGGCATGGTGAATATCATCCAGACCCTGTACAGCCTCCCGACAGTCACTGTGGGCCTGGTGGTCTTCCTTGTCATATCCAGGTCCGGGCCGCTTGGACCCCTGGGCCTGCTCTTCACCCCGGCTGGAATGGTGCTGGGCCAGACCATACTCATAACCCCTGTGATGATAGGCCTGACCATCTCGGCCCTATCCGGCGTAAGTTCTCAGGTAAGAGATACGGCAGTGTCTCTGGGCGCCAGCCAATCCCAGGCAATACTGACCATAATCAGCGAGGCCAGGGTGGCGGTCATGTCTGCGGTGCTCCTGGGCTTTGGCCGGGCCTTATCCGAGGTTGGAGTGGCCACAATGATCGGCGGAAACATCAGGGGCTACACCAGGGTCCTCACAACAGCCATAGCACTGGAGACCTCCATGGGCAACCTGGAGCTATCCATGGCCCTTGGAATAATACTCATATCCATATCGCTCCTGGTGAACATCATATTGAACATAGCGCAATCCAGGATGCGGCAGGGGTGATGTGAATATGGCCTTAATAGAGATCAGGGGTCTGTATAAGAGCTATGGCAGGGCAGAGATACTGAAAGAGATCGATCTTAAGGCTGATCGGGGTGAGATACTGGCGATCATCGGCCCTACTGGTGCTGGAAAGACCACACTTCTGAGGATGATAGACCTGATAGATGTGCCAACCAAGGGCCAGATCTTCTTCGAAGGCCAGGAGGTATCCTCACTGCCAGAGCGGCAGAAGCTCGCAGTCAGGAGGAGGATTGCCATGGTCTTTCAAAAGCCGGTCATGTTCAACTCCAGCGTCTATGACAATGTGGCCTATGGACTGAGGATTCGCGGAAGGGGCCGCGACCGTGAGGCGGTGCAAAAGGCGCTGGAACTGGTTGGGCTGTCTGGGTACGAAGGCCGGGATGCCACCACTCTTTCGGGAGGAGAGATGCAGAGGATCGCCCTGGCCAGGGCGATGGTAATAGAGCCCGAGGTGCTGCTCCTGGACGAGCCCACAGCCAACCTGGACCCCGGGACGGCTTCTTCTATAGATGATCTGATACGAAAGCTGGCACGCGATAAGGGCACGGCGGTTATTATATCCACACATAACATGAGGCAGTGCCGCAGGCTTGCAGATAGAGTGGCGGTGATGAGAGTGGGGAGGATCACTAAAGTCAGCAGGCCAGAGGAGATATTTGCCGGGCACGCTGCTTTGGGGGCTGCTGAAGATATCCGTTCTGATGAATCGCCTGAGCCGGACCTGACCTGAGACCTGAATAGATAGTTGATACGAAGATCCCACCTGAAATGCGTGAATGTGATCTTTCTGGACTTCCTTCCTGTGGAAACCCTTCTCAGTCCGCCTCCCTGAGCAGTTTTCGTTGCATATCTATAATAC
>DATMZB010000156.1:0-2057 GCA_035560655.1 Methanotrichaceae archaeon
GTGAATCGCCTGCATTGGAATCAGTGCAAGGAAATCCGACTCTAAGCACGCTTCCTGAGAGTATCCGCGAAAAAGGAGAGCTCCTGTCGGGAGATATCCTTTAGAAGGAGGAGAGCCGCAAAATGTACTACCATTCAATGCCAACTGAGATCTGCACCTGAATCAGGCCTACATGTGACCATCTGTTGATCGACGTGGACAATGCTGAAAAGGGGGATTAGAGCATAGAAAGAGGACATAATGACCAGTGAACTTACGGCACTGGTCATCATCACATATGTAATTTCTAAACCAAGATCGCCTCAGACTCAGGCTGTCTTCATCTTGGCCACATCCTCCAGCCCAAGATCTTTAATGGATACCTCTCTCATGATATACTTCTGGATCTTGCCTGTGATCGTCATTGGGAAGTCGTTCGTGAACTTGATGTACTTGGGTATCTTATAGTGAGCGATCTTTCCCTTACAGAAGGCCTTGATCTCCTCTGGCGTGGCAGTGCAGCCCTCCTTAAGTTTCACCCAGGCCATGAGCTCCTCACCGTATTTGAGGTCAGGAACTCCGATGACCTGAACATCGCTTATGGATGGATGAGTATACAGGAACTCCTCGACCTCTCTTGGGTAGATATTTTCCCCACCTCTGATCACCATATCTTTCAGCCGACCTGTGATCTTACAGTAGTCCTCATCATCCAGAGTGCCCAGGTCTCCTGTGTGAAGCCAGCCCTCCTCATCCACCACAGAATCAGTTGCCTGGGGATTGTTGTAGTAGCATCTCATAATGCAGTAGCCTCTGGCGCAGATCTCCCCAGTCTCGCCTCTTGGCACGATCTTTCCAGTCTTTGGGTCAACGATCTTGATCTCTGTGTGCGGCATGGGCCTGCCAACAGTAGTCACCCTCCTCTCCAGAGAGTCGTCTGTAGAGGACATTGTGACTCCTGGCGATGACTCAGTCTGGCCGTAGACTATGACTACTTCCTTCATATTCATGAGCTGGCTCACCTTCTTCATGAACTCTATTGGGCAGGGTGACCCTGCCATTATGCCAGTCCTGAGGGTGCTGAGATTGAACTTCGCGAAGTCTGGGTGGGTCAGCTCTGCTATGAACATAGTAGGAACGCCGTGAACTGCAGTACATCGCTCTTTCTCAATGGCAGTCAGTGTGGATATTGGATCAAAGTACTCTGCCGGGAGAACCATGGCCGAGCCGTGGGTCATGCAGGCCAGGTTTGAGAGCACCATGCCAAAGCAATGGTAGAATGGCACGGGTATGCACAGCCTGTCCTTCTCAGTGAACTTCATCCACTCGCCAATGAAGTAGCCGTTGTTCATGATGTTATGATGGGTCAGCACCACGCCCTTGGGGAAGCCTGTAGTGCCGGAGGTGTACTGGATGTTGATGGGATCGTCGAAGTCCAGAGATTCTTTCACCTCGTTTAGCAGCTCATCATCAAACTCGTCGCCCCTCGTCAAGAGATCTTCCCAGGCGTACATTCCGGGCTGCCTTTCGCCTCTGATGCTTATTGCAGTCTTTAAAAATGGCAGCTTCTCTGAGGCGATCTTTCCAGGCTTGCAGGTCTTAGCCTCGGGGCAGACCTCGTAGAACATCTGGATGTAATTTGAGGTCTTGAACTTATCCATTATCAGGAGCGCCTGGCTCTCGGACTGCTTGAGGACATACTCGAGCTCGTGAGTTCTATACGCGGGATTGATGTTCACAAGAATTATGCCTGCTTTGGCTGTGGCCACCTGGGTGAGGACCCATTCGGCTATATTGGTCGCCCATATTGCCAGGCGGTCTCCTTTCTTAAGCCCGAGGCTTAGCAGCCCCTTAGCCACTCTATCGGTCTCATCCTTCATCTCGCGATAGGTATATCTTATGCCCTGCTGGACTGAGACAATGGCATCACTATCAGGATACTTATCTGCGATATCATCGAACATCTCACCTATGGTCTTTCCAATGAGCGGTTTTTCAGAGCCTCGGAAAGCATAGCTTGGGGGTAGTTTGGCTGGCATCCGTGTACTGTCCCATCGTTCTAGGCTTAAACATTATCT
>DATMZB010000157.1:0-2741 GCA_035560655.1 Methanotrichaceae archaeon
CGGTATCCCAAGGTTGTGGCCAGGTCTGGCAGGAGCCCGCCACAATACCCCGATGAAGAGTGATCACAGGGCAAGGAGACGGTTCTGCCCTTCTTAATATCCAAAAGGTAGACAAGGATGCAAATAGAGGTCAACCGCCAAGGCCTAAAGGCTACGGCCTGCATTTAACCTCGCTGGATCGCCATCGATAACTGGATGTTCCTTCCAATCTCGTTTAAAATAGTCTGCAAAAGTATTAGACCAGGGAATGTTTACTTAGCCCCGATTGAGATGAGGTTTTCTCTGCCCCGTGCTTCAATGGCAGCATCCCTCATAATGCTGAGCCTGCTGGCCATGAATGCCCTCATAGGGGACAGCAACTCTCATATGGTCGCACTCAATGATCTGGCTATAGTATTTATCAACGCTCTGGCTGTAGTAACACTATTTTATGTCGCGCATCATTCAGATGCTCAGGGCAGCAATGCCAAATGGGCCTGGACGCTTTTTGGCCTATCTATGCTCTCCTGCCTTGTTGCGGGAGTTGGAATGACCTTTGCAGACCTCGTCTTCCACTATCCAACTCTGCCGCCTCACGGCTTCTTTGATATCCTCGTCACACTCTCATTTCTTCTCTTCTACCTGCTGGCCATGGCCGGCTTCTGCTTCATACCCACTGTGCCACTGAGCCGCAGCGAGAAGATCAAGATCGGCCTGGATACCGGGATGGTGACCATCAGCTCAATCCTATTCTGGATGCTGCTTGTGTCCCCTGGGGAAAATTACTCATCAGATGCGAGCTACTTCGTGAAGGCCTCTTCCACAATAGTCCCGGTCATGGACGTCATATTTGTATTCCTGATCCTGGTCGTGCTTCTCAGGAGGCTGGCTCCGCCCATCACTGCCGCATTCTTCTTAGTGGCTGCGATCTTTTCTGCAGCCGAGACCGTGTTTGGGCTCAGATGGGCTGTGGGAGAGCCATATGCGCCTTTCCATCCAATGCACCTATCTCTGGCTGCTGGCTACCTCATGGTAGTCCTGGGTGGACTGTCTCAGATTCGGCAAATGCCCTACAATCCTGCAGAGGATATAGGCTTGCTGCATCCCGGAAAGCCAGATGGAGAGTCAGCTGAAGATGAGGCGCGAGGATACCTGAAGATCACATGGCCGTTCTATCTTCCCTATCTCTGTGCAGGAGCCGCGTATCTACTGATCGTCTGGGACGGATACAGCCCTTTAACCATATCTCACAATGCTCTGACTCTGGGCGTGGGCAGCATCATCGGCCTTGTCATCATCCGCCAGATAGTTGCCTTAAACGAGAACGGGGCGCTTTGCATCTTAGCATTGAAGGAGGTGAAAGAGCGCAGGCGCGCAGAGTCCGAGGTCAGGAGGCTGAATGAGGATCTGGAGGCAAAGGTGGAAGAGCGCACCCGGGAGCTGGCCTCTGCCAATGATGACCTGTGCAGGGAGATTGCCAGGCGGTCTGAGTACGAAGGCCTTCTAGAAGAGAGCGAGGAGAGGCTCAGAGCTGTATTCGCGGCTGCCAAGAGCGTCTCATTCATAATAACGGATGCAGACGAGGTCGATTTGCACATAATCGAGTTCAGCCCAGGAGCCGAGATCGCCTTTGGCTATAAAAGGGAGGAGATGATAGGCAGGCCTCTATCAATCCTCCAGATGCCTGATGATGTGGCCTTATATCCCCGGCTCTATAAGAGCAAAAGCAATGCCTCTGGCAGTCCCGGGCTGTCCGGGGCTTATGCCCTGGTCAGGCGATCCGGCCAGAGTTTCCCTGCGCTCTTATCGATCTACCCTCTATTCGATGGGACCGGCGAGATGTATGCCGTTTTAGCTGTGAGCATAGATATTACCGAGCAGAAGAGGGCCGAGGAATCTCTGAAGTCATCTCTCGACGAGAAGGAGGTTCTGCTCAAGGAGATCCACCACCGCGTAAAGAACAACCTCCAGATCATATACAGCCTGCTGAATATCCAGGCAGGAAAGGTCCAGGATGAGTCGATGGTCGCACTTATCAGGGAGTGCCAGAACCGGATCAGGTCCATGGCCCTGATTCACGAGAGCCTTTATCGGTCTGAGAACCTGGCAGGCGTTGACCTCGCCCAGTATATCCGGAGGCTGACGGGCTTTCTCTTGCTCTCATACGGAGCAAGCAAGAGGAAGATCACAGCGACATACGAGCTCGATGATGTGCGACTGACCATAGACAAGGCAATACCCTGCGGGCTGATGATCAACGAGCTCATATCAAACTGCCTCAAGCACGCTTTTCCGGGACAGAGAGGCGGCAATGTTTTGATCACGCTTGGATATCTGGAATCTGGAGACGTCCACCTCGTCATATCCGATGACGGGATCGGGATGCTGGAATCGCCAGATCCTCTAAGGACGAAATCCATAGGCCTGACTCTACTGAGGGCGCTGGCTAAGCAGCTGAACGCCACTGTGGACCTGGACCTCTCCAGTGGGACTGAGTTCAGGATAACTTTCAGTGCCGAGTAATTACATCCTTAAGAACTGGTTTACTGCATCCTCGCTTTTGCTCAAGTAGAAATACTAATGGATCTACATATTCATAGCATCGTCTAATTTGTGCATTAAAAGACTGGCTAGAAATATAAGATGCATTGCGCGGTCTCTGCCTATTTCAATATTATCATGTGCCTTAGGATTTCTGATTCCTATCATAGAACCAGCAAAGATTTGCATATAACCTTTTTGGATATCTCTCCCTGTAATAG
>DATMZB010000158.1:0-3084 GCA_035560655.1 Methanotrichaceae archaeon
GAATATAGCCTCTCTACAGTGTCTATACCCTGCCGCAGGAACATGATCTCTCAGAAGAGAGGCTATAAATTGCAAAGATCATAAGAAGTGGAAAATAGGCAATATATCAGCAAGGGCCAAAAGAGAACGGTGCAGCATGATGCGACCAAGCCCTTTGCTGATTATATATTTTTGGCTTCCTACTGGAACCCCATGTTGTAGTCGGGGTTCTTAATCCTGTTGAGGTTCTTCATTATTGTGGATGCGTCCTGATTACTGATCTGGAGGTCCATCATCTTGGCGGCCACGCATCTGAGCGCATCCTTCTCGCGTCGGATCTCTTCGCCGTCTCCTTTGGCATCATCAAGGCCGAAGTTCTTGAAGAGGTACTCCCTCTCGTTCATATGCCAGCTCTTGCCCCATTTGAGAAGCATCTCTGAAGCCTTATCCAGCAGGTCCTGGTTGAAGTTCTCAGGCATCTTGCAGCCGTCGATCTGTTTCATGAACTCGTCTTTCCTCATGCAAAGTCACCCAAATTCAGTGCTAGATCGCCCTTTTCAAAGCCTCCAAGCCTTAGATCCATGCTTCCCTCTCTGGCCTCTTTTGGAGACCATTGAGGCCTCAGGCACAGGGTCTATGGCACAGCCAGCTCCAGCATCAAGTCCGCCCTGTGCGCAGTGCTGCCAGATCGCACAGACAGATAGCAGGTCGAGACAGGACACAGCAGGCCGGAGACTGGCAGGACCGGAGACTGAATGGCTGCGCCAATCCAGGCTTTGATTGGATCTCCTGCCATGACCTGAGCCTCACAGGAAGCTCCATGACAGGACACCTCAAAGGGTCTTCTCTTAATACCTTAAGCTGTTATGATAGATAAAAATATTGGCACTGAGGGTACCTCTTAGGCCTCATCCCTGCCCGGTCGCAGGAGATCAGCCGCCGCACATGAGCTGGAATATCGATGGCATAGGTTATTGATGGCAAAAACCAGCAATGGCATAGCTGCTTGGTAGGGAAGCTGACTGGATGTAAAATAGTATGACCCGGGCCGGTCTCTGGCCCAGAGGTCAATTTTGGATCAGTAATAGACTGTGGTCGCAGGAGCGATATTTATGATCTTGGGCACGCCGCTTTGGAAGTACATGGTCTTGGCGTAGTTGTTCTCTCCATCAAAGACCCTTACTGTGTGCCACTGGTTTCCTGTCACTGATAGCTGGAATGTCCCGTCGGGCGAGGTCTGCTTGCCAACGTATGAATCATCCAGGTACACATCATAGCCCCTGAGGCTGGTCTGGATGGTCACTGGAACATCGCCTTGAGATGGAGATACAAATGCAGGACCGGATGGTATCAGGCCGGACACGCCGGATGTCGCTTGTCCCGGGACATATCCTGTGGTGGTGGTGCTGGTTGTGGTGGACCCTGTGAAAGACGAACCGGCGGCTGATGATCCATAATAGGCCGACCCGGAGACGGCTCCCTGGCCCTGACCCTGGCTATAGGGCGTTATAAAGGATTGCTGTGGGTATTGCTGTGTTTGAGCAGGATACTGCTGTGCAGGATACTGCTGTGATGATGCGGCCACATCAACAATGACTGAGTTGCTGGGCTGGCTGTTGGCTACGAAGAGCAGTATGTGCCGTCCGGGCTGGTCCGGTAGGTAGCTCATTGAGTTGTATCCCGGATAGAATGGGTACTGCCTGTGCTGGATTGTGGTGGTGTCAGTCTGGACGATCTCATAGAAGTCTGCAGTGCCGCCTGCTTGAGAGTAGCCCACCAGCTGCAGCGGAGTTCCAACAGGGCTTGCCACATACCTGGACCAGTCTGTAGCGCCTGTCACCCACAGCTCATTGGCAAGCGATGAGGCCGGATAGGAGGCATACTGGGTGTAGGATATCATCTGGTTCGGGCCGTAGTAGACCTTGGAGGGCCGCTTTACGGAGATGTCGAACCTGACGGGAGTGCTTATGATTCCGCCAACTATCGGTGCGCTAACCCCTGAGTAGTACTCGCTGTAGAATGAGAATGTCTTATCATATCCCTGGGTGTTGAAGGGTGACGTGTTATCAAACCCAAACCCGGGGAAGAGCGCTGATAGGTCTTCGTCGGCAGGACCTCCGAACGCACCTGAGGGGTTTTGCGGTGAGTAGGCCTGTCCGTACGCTGCAGATCCCATAAACAAAACTAATAGAATGCATATGCTCAGATCTCTCATTTTCATTAATTGCACCTCATATGTTAATAGAGTATGCCATCCCTTTCTATTTAGCTTTGATTTTCGTCTGAGGCTCATATGGACTCAGAACAGCAGATGAGACGAAAATGATAGATCAAACAGGAATACGACAGGTCTGAAGCTAAATTATTTTCCATTAAGCTTTCAGGCGAGCTTCTCTCAGGCCAGTACAGCCGGTCCTAGGCAGCCTCTGCTCTGAGCGGCCATTCCTGGCGAAGGCATCAAACCGCCCAGATCTGATCTATTCAAAAAGGCTGCTGGGTCGTGTGCTTCTGGCCTCCTTGTGGAATGGCCAGAATTTTTGCGTTATCTCCTTGATCGCCCCAGCTATAACCTTTTCAAGGCCTGGTCTTTCGGGGCCCTTCGTATTTCTTATTGCGCGTAGTTATACCAAACCCGGAATCCGCTTGACTGCTCTTCACAGGCTTTGAGGGATCGTGCTTGCCCGGCCCGTCGCTGGGCATACCCTTGGCTCCTTTCTTCTGACTCATCTCAACCTCCTACCATTATCTATGTTCGACCAGACTGCCGGCATATGAGCAGAGATGGCCTTTGCGCTCTTATCCAGTTCCATTACAGCAACCGCTTTGAGGCTATCAGCCTCTAGGTTTGAAGCGTACATCCCAGATCACTCTGCAGGCATCTGCTTGGATGTGAGGAGGCAGATATCAAGCTCGCCCTCCAGTTCATCGATATGCTTATTCAGCAGCTTGATCTTGTTGTGCAGAACCTTGACCTTCTCCTCAGATATCCTGAGCTTCTGTTCCTGGGATGCTATCAGCCTTTCGTCCGATGTCCTGAGCCTCTCCACCAGCTCCTTGATCCTCGCCTCAAGAATCTGAACGTCCTCTCCAGATGTAGTTATATTC
>DATMZB010000159.1:0-10767 GCA_035560655.1 Methanotrichaceae archaeon
GGAGTGGAGATGGGGTGCAGTGCTTCTCGTGGCCCTGATTCTCCTGGAATCGACCATGGCTGCAGACCATGTTTTTGAGCGGTCGGTTATCAAGGGAGTGGGGTACAGGAGCCATGAGATGACCGGCCAGACCGCCCAGGGCGATGCCGGCCAGAAGATCACTGAGAGGATCTCCGGAAGCGGTTCATTCTATGACAAGACCGAGTTTGAGCTGGACGTTGTGCATAACAGCATAAACTACACCCAGTACGCCGTCTTTGATTATTATCCTACCAGTTACCAAACTGGCACATATGATCAGAAATGGTCTGACAAGCTCTGCGTAATAAACTATGATGCAGGGGCTGTGGCCACAGAGATGTACACCCATGCAGAGCACCTGGAGAAGGAGACAGAGGTTCATACCATTGGCAACAGCACTCTTTCAGCCCTGAACATGCAGCTCTCAGCAAATGTGATAGGCGTGGCTCACATTGGCTGGGTATCCAAAGACACCCAGGCTGACAGCAAGGGAAGGCATGTTGAGCTTGGCAGAAGCAGTGAGGACCTGGTCGGAGTGTTCTCGATAGAGAAGTACATACAGCTCCAGAAGAACTCCACCAACTCAACAAGCATGGCCGACTGGATGCCTTGCGTCTGAGATCTGGCTGTATAGTCCCTAAATAGTCGATTTTCGAAGAGGGGTACATTCATGTATATAGGCCAGAGCTACAGCAAAGTATGATGGCATCATGTCCACATGCTTCCAATGTCCTTGAAGCATATTGGGCATGATACCTTCCCATGAACAGCTTTTGGCCAGCGCTTGCACGGATACTTAAATGTCCCCCTCGGCCGCGGGATCAGGGGGGCCCATCGGCCTTGAGATGCCTGGTAGTTAGTGATGCCTGGTAGTTAGTGATTGGCCCAGAAAGCAATGGCGATTCTCCAACTTATCGATGTTCTCAATCTGAATCATGAGAGATCGCCCCACGCAGACACGCTTTAGGGCCACAACCTGAGTAGCATCCCTGTCCGTTATTATCTTGCCAAAAACTATAACCTCGCTATACTAGACGAGCCTGTTTATTGGGTGCCCGGCCACAGGCCAGATGTCCAGGTCCTTTACCGCCTCTGCAATCATCACATCAGCCATTGCAGCCACTGGAAAGATCATATCTGCATCTTCTATAGGCCCGTACAGCAGGAAATCGCCTCCAGCTAGCTGCTGCATGGCAGCAGCCGCTGCATCACAGCATTTCTTTACCAGGGTGCTCCTCCCTTTAAGCCATGGCCAGGCGCTGACAGCATTGTGAATCCCAGAGCCTGCAGGCCATCCGAGCTTCGCCTTGGCCACCACAGAAAACCTGAGTGCCGATCCAGCGCCGTTTCCAAGGGGCATGACCCCCGGGTCCAGGAGCAGGTTAACTATGCCCAGATCTCGGCACAGATCTATCAGGCCCTTATCCCTGACAGAACCCCCGGTCTGAAGGAGCTTCATGCATCCATCGACTGATGAGTCAGAAGGGTTGTATGCCAGGACTACGGCCGAGTCCAGCTCAGACTCTTCCAGTGCCAGAGCCTCCCCATCAGTGGTGCCTATGCTTATGCTGTTGTATATGGCCCGATCAGCCAGTCCAATCTCAGATATGAGGCCTGCCATGCCCGCCCGCACAGCAGGATCTGCAGAGTCGAGTATCAAGGGCCCGTCCCATGACCGGTCTGCAAAGTCCAGGTAGCGCTCGAATGCCTCCATGGTCCGGGCGTAGAGGTGTAGCACCGCCGGGCACCCTGTCTGCTCTGAGAGCTCGGCCTGTCTTGATACCAGGAGCTCTGCACCGGCCTCGTCAAAGAGCCCACGGTCCTGGTCTTTCACGATCTTATGGCCCTGATAAAAGATGGTGCCACAAAGGACGGTTGGGAACTCGCCGGGCTGGCCGCCGATCTTCGTGCCTGCAATATTTATCACCTTCTGGTCAAGGGAAAACCTAAACAGACTTACACCCCCTCGTTGCCGGCTCCTGCTCCTCTGTAACCATCCATGCCTCCGAGTCAAGGACCACACCGGACCCCAGGACCACATCCCCACCAAGTACCTGAACGGCTTCGCGCCTCTGCCGCCTCTTTGCCATCAAAAAGGGCGGCTGTGGATAGGGCTCTGCCATGAGGCTTAGTTCCTTGATGATTCTATCTATCTCAGCTAAGTCCTCAAGGCCAATCCGGTCTATGATCTCCACCTGTCTTTGGAACCTCGTTATGGCCTCTGAAGGGATGTTCTCTATGAAGGGTATCGCCCCCTTTGATCCTATGATCTTGCCAGCCGGGTCGATCCCATTTTGGTGGAGGGCAGCCAGTGCATCTCCGGGTAGGTGGCCCTTGGATTCCTGGCCGCAAATGAGCAGGAACCTGATGTTGGAGTTGGAGATAATATTTGCCACCACCTTCTCCACTCCGAGGTTCTCTGTCTTGCAGGGGCCGTATATGGCTGCGCCTCTGGGGCACATATGCGAGGCTAAAGTGACCACTGCCACGCCGCCTTCAGGATTGCATACCACATAATCTCCCCTGAGGGGAGGCCACTTGTAAGCATAAGCATCAGATCCAGGACTTAAGCCAACAGATTGGTCCATCGTTCCTCCACAGCTCTTGCACTACCAACCCCGATGGACACACCATATCCTTAAATCTTTGTAGTGCATTTGGGGAACCTGGTTCCTGCATTAAGATCATATAGGAGAAGGAGATTACCAGGTATTGATCTTCTTTAAATAGTGGCGACATGGTGGCTTTGAATGGCTTCTTATAAAGAACGCATAATGAAGGCAATAGAGGACTCCGACGGGGGCCTCACAACCGTAGACGTGGCCAAGAGGGCCGGAGTCAGCAAGACTACGGTTATCAAGTATCTATCGGTGCTAAAGTCAGAAGGCAGGTGCGAGTTCGTGGAAGTAGGCCCATCCAAGCTGTGGAAGTCCAGGACGCTGCATGCTGAGAATGAAGAGGCCTATGCGAATATGCCAGTGCCCGAGGGCTTAGAACTCGATTCTGAGGCTGTGCAGCTGCAGCTAATGGGCCTGGACAACTGCCGCTATAACTGCAATGACCAGACCATAGCCCTATCATTTAAGATCAAGCCAGACCAGATCTGTGCCATAATGAGAAAGGCCAAGAAATGCGTCTGTCACTGACCTGCGCTCTGGCAGCGCAGTGCCCATAGTTTATCTTGAATATGACGCCAAGTCCTAATAGTAAGCTATGATACTATCAAATGACACGAACGATTGATTCGAACCGATTAAGAGAAAAGCCACCATAACACGTGATGAAATGAAGATACCATCTGAGATCAAGAAGTTCTTCTCTGCAGAGCCGGGCCAGACCCTGCTGATCAAAGGCCTGCCAGGAACTGGCAAGACCACACTGGCCCTGGAGATAATGAAGTCTCTCTGCGAAAAGAAGAACGGCCTCTACATCTCGACCAGGGTAGACCCAAAACGGCTCTATGCCACACACCCCTGGATCAAAGAAATCATACCGCCAAAGAATGTGATCAACGCCACCCAGACTATGCTTACCAGATCCCTCCAGGGCAGGGGCCTGGATCTTACAAGCTATGACTCCGTCATGGAGTTCTTCAAGGTCTTCTTCGATGAGGCCGAGGACATGGACAACCCCATGATAGTCATAGACAGCTGGGATGCCGTCCTAAACTACACCAGCAGGATCATAGGCGACGCCCAGCACAGCTTTGAGCAGAACATGTGCGAGTTCGCCCGGGATCTTGGTACGCATCTCATATTCGTCAGCGAGTTTGCTGATATCATGCCCCTGGACTACATAGTGGACGGTGTTGTGACTATGGAGCACTTCACCATCGGCGGCACGGGTCCTGCCCCTGCCAGGCACAGCGAGATGCGCGCCAGGTATGCCAGGGCTGTGAGGCTGGATAAGCTGAGAGGCGTGGAGATTGTCAGGAAGTCCTATACTGCGACTCTGCACAGTGGAAGGTTCCAGTACTTCGAGCCCTACAGGGTCCACCAGGACGCCCGCATTGCAAACGATATGGTCAGAATCCCTGACCCTGCAGAGGATAGGATCTCCACAGGGATACCTGACATGGATGCGCTTATGGGCGGACTCAAGTACGGGTCCAGCAACGTCCTTGAGATCGACCACGGGGTTGGAAAGAGGTACTACCAGATGCTGACTGCCCTTGCCTCGAATGCACTCAAGAACGGTCGAGGGGTCTGCATACTGCCAAGCATCGGGTACCAGATCGCCTCAAGGGACATATTCGTGCCATCAAATATTGTGGTCACCCAGCCAGGCGGGGACAACCTGGAGGCCTGGAACTCAGATGAGCTGCTCGAAAAGGGGGACGAGCTCAGGGAGAGGACTGGCAAGCCCATACTGAACATAATAGGCATGGACGCCATGGAGTTTGCACTTGGCTATAAGGAGCTCCTGAACATGGCCAACCGCATGGTACGCAGGTGGAAGGAGACTAACGATATCAATGTCCTCATTGTGAAAACAGGCCAGGAGATCATAAACATGGCAGTTCACGTGGCAGACACGTACTCTCTGGTCAATGAGCTCAACGGCGGGCTATGCTTCTATGGAGTCATACCAAGGACCGAGCCTTATAATATGCTCCTGGAGGAGAAGAACAGGATCCGGCTGACGCCTATTGTGTAAATTAGTGTCTTTGTTATGCAGCGTTTCCTATCAGGCTTCAGCAGGATTATTTGATCATAGATAATGACACGCACGACTTTGTGGGCCAGGCACTAACTACTGGGCCTCTCAAGGCCTTGGTCCAAAACGCGTTCGCGGGGAACACCCGCACATCTAGGCCAGAGCTAAAGCAAGGTATTATGGTATCAGATCCGCATGTATCCAATATCTTTGAGGAAGTCACGAGGCTGCATGAGGATATCAGGTGATCAAGAATAATACTTATGCATTCAGCGCAGTATGAAATTGAATAGAGGGCCTTGCCTTCATCTCAGAGCATAAAACCGGGAGATTCCAACACCGCCCCCATCTTTCGCAAATTATAGAGTTAATAAGCTAAACTTTTCAGCGTAGGTTTACGTCTTATCTGCCGCGGCTCGCAATTATAGGCCTTGCTGCCCTCTCTCTCTCCAGGTCTCTTCTGCACATGGGGCAGATCCCCACCCAGGACTTGCCTGTTGAATCTACCTGCTGGTCTGCCGGGATTGATGTCCTGATCCTGTCGAGCATCTTCTCTGTGGCATATGGCGCTCCGCATACCTCGCACCGGACCATGTCGAAGGCGATCTCAACATCCTCTCCCTGGGCAGCCAGCTTCAGTGCCTTGCCCGGACAGGACTCCACACAGATATCGCAGAACTCCTGGCAGGCCTTGTAGCGTATGATCCTTCTGGCACCAACATCCTCGCGGGTAATGTTCTTGCTTGGACAGACATTGGAGCACGAGCAGCATCCTATACACTTGGTTGAATCCAGGGAGATCATCTTCTCCCTCCCTGCACTGCAGCTACTGCCGCCCTTGCACGTGCCCTCTTGGCAGCTACATCCTGATCTTTTGATAGAGCCTGAGCAGGACATGTGGCCACACATGCCAGAATCTCGGCGCCTCCGCAGAGGTCGCACTTGTGGGCGATCTTGTCAGTCCACACCACCCCAAACGGGCAGGCCAGTGCACACAGGCCGCAGCCCGTGCACTTGTGGATGTCGAAAGCTGTGCGGGCTCCGTCCTTGGTCAGAGCCCCTGAGAAGCAGGCCAAGGTGCAGTTGGCTTCCTCGCAGTGGTGGCACATGACCGGGACTGACGCCCTATCATCTATGACCTTGACCTCAACATAGCTCCTGCCGCTGTGCGCACGCTTGCAGGCCACTTCGCATGACCTGCAGCCTATGCATCTATTGACGTCTACATATACAGGCATCTAATCCCTCCTCGATACCCTGCAGGCCGCAACCTTATACTCGGGTATCTTGGCCTCTGCATCGCGGGCATCCGTGGTCAGTATGTTCGTTCCTGGGAAGTGGAATGGCATGAACACCACTCCTTCCTTGAGCTTATCAGTAAGCCTTGCAATGGCTGTCGTCTCGCCTCTGACCGATGCCACAGATACGACCTCGCCCTCAGAGATGCCAAGCCTGTTTGCATCCATTGGATTGATCTCTATGAACAGCTCGGGCGATCGCTCCATCAGAGACGGGCTGCGCCTGGTCATGGATCCTGCGTTGTGGTGCACAACCACGCGCCCCGTGGTAAGAATGAATGGGTACTCAGGGCTGGTAGACTCAGAGGGGGGACGGTACTGGACAGGCACAATGGCAGCCCTGCTTCCAGGCAGCTTGAACCCCTGAGAGTGGAGTATGGGCGTGCCGGGGTGATCAGTGCTCGGACAGGGCCATGTAATTCCGCCAAGTCCCAGGCGGTCCCTGGTTATGCCCTTATACTGGGGAACCAGGCGGTTGATCTCGGATAAGACCGACTCGGCATCCGGATAGTCGAACCTCAGTCCCAGGGCCCTTGCTATATCGCATATTATGGCCAGGTCGCTCTTGGCCTCCTCAGGGGGCTCTATTGCCTGGCCTGCCCACTGGACGCGCCTCTCGGTTCCAGTGAATGTGCCATCCTTCTCAGCCCAGGTTGCAGCCGGAAGCACTACGTCTGCCATCTGGGCAGTGGCCGTCATGAAGATGTCCTGCACAACCAGGAAGTCCAGGTTTTCAAGAGCGTCTGCAGCATGAAGACACCTTGGATCTGAGTTAGCAGGGTCCTCGCCCATTATGTACAGGACCTTTAAGTCCCCCAAGGCAGCTGCGTCTATCATCTCAGTGGCGGTCAGACCGCGCCCGACAGGCAGGCCTTCCAATCCCCAGCCCTCTGAGAAGAACTTTGCAGTCTCTGGGTCTTCCGCCTTCCTGTAGCCGGGATAGAACTCAGCCAGGGCGCCCATGTCACATGCTCCCTGGACATTGTTGTGCCCGCGCAGGGGCAGGACTCCAGATCCCTCTTTGCCTATCTGGCCTGTGATCAGGGCAAGGTTTGCCAGGGACTGGACGTTGTCAGTGCCTGTGGTGTGCTGGGTTATGCCCATTGAGTAGACTATGGCCGATGCAGGAGACCTGGCATAAGCCCTGGCGGCCATGACAATATCGCTCGCCGGGACGCCAGTTATCTCTTCAACCTTCTCAGGGGTATAATCTTTGACTGCCTCCACCAGGCTGTCAAATCCCTTGGTCCACAGAGATATGAACTCTTTATCGATCAGCCCTTCATCTATGATGACCTTTATCATGCCGTTTATGAGGGCCACATCCGTCCCGGGTCGGAGCTGCATGAGCATATCTGCAAACCAGGATGTGGGAGTGAGCCTTGGATCTGCCACTATTACTATTGCACCAAGATCCTTGGCCTTGTGAACCCACCTGGAGATTATGGGGTGATTCTCGGCGAAGTTCGAGCCGATGACAAGGACGCATTTGGAGTTGGCGATATCTGGAATGGGGTTGGTCATCCCGGCAGCTCCAAGGGTCCTGTTCAAGCCCACTACAGATGGAGCGTGACAGAGGCGGGCACAGCTGTCAATATTTCTGGACCCAAGGCACCTTGCCAGCTTCTCCATCAGGTAGTTCTCCTCATTGGTGCACTTTGAGGAAGAGAGGAACCCTACTGAGTCAGGTCCGGCTTCTCTGATGGCCTTTCCAATGCCCTTGGTAACCATGCTCAAAGCCTCATCCCAGGAGATCCTGACAAAGCCCTCCCCTTTTCTCTTCATTGGATATCTCAGTCTATCCTGGTGGTAGATTATCTCCAAAGCGGCATTGCCCTTGGGGCAGAGGGCTCCCTCATTTGCAGGATGCTCTGGCATGTACTCTATCCCCGTGGCTCGCCCCTTCTCGACTGTTATATAGAAACCGCAGCCAGCGGCGCAGTACGGGCAGATCGTTGGAACAAGTGATTTCGGCATCTATATCCCTATGGAGCTGTATTCATCCAACCTCACATCTTCAATGCTATATCCCTTGCGGCGAGATAGGACCTCTGCAGCATCCAAAATAGCAGAGCGTCTGCTCATTGACTGAATTAATGTGGAATGTCGATATAAAAAATCAGATCAATTCTTGAGCCTGTGATGAATATAAGTCGGACGCTCACATCTCTTATTCAAAGGCGATCAGTGCACGGATACAATCAGGCTCAATACAATAATCATTTATCATGAGATTGCCGCAACCTGAAAGCGTCTCGGCAGTTCTGTGCCTGTAGGAGGAAACGCTTTTCCGCCATTCGCGATAAAAGCCTTCCTGGCCGGATCGGCCAGGAATTTTTGTCTGGCAAAAAATTCAGGCCGAAGATAGATGCTCCTTAGCCATCCTTGAGGCCGCCTCTCTCCTTATCATCTCTGAAAATTGCTTCTGATCCACAAAGACCAGCGTCCCGGTCGGGCAGGCGCCAACGCACGCAGGAACATCAAGGCTTTTGCACCTGTCGCACTTCACTGCCACCCTGGCATTGCCCTGGGAGCCTATAACTCCATAGGGGCAGATCATGGCGCACATCCAGCATCCCACGCACCGATCTTTGTCTCTGTCCACAACGCCAGTGAGCGCATCCTGGCTCATGGCGCCTGTACGACAGACTGCCACACATGGCGCATCCTCACAGTGTCTACAGACCAAGGGCACTTTATAGCCCTCGGCCTGCTCCACGTACAGCCTTCTTACAGGTGCCGGCTTCTCAGATACAGCTCCAAAGAGGTTCTTGCTGTCAGAGTGCTCAACTGCACATGCCATCTCACAGGACCGACAGCCCATGCACCGGTCAAGCCGGACGAATATCTCTTTCATCTCTGCCTCAGATGCCCAGCTTCCGGCGCTGGCTATCTATGTGGTCTATCATGAGCTTGGCTGCCTTGAACGGGTCCGGCTCAACTGCAAATGCGCCACCAGTTACGCCCTTAACGCCATCTGTCAGGAGCTCGACCACCTTTTTGCTCCCAAGAACCGGCGGGACAGTGCCCAGAACTGTGTAGATTCCAGAGCCCACAACGTAAGTGCCGATGGAGACGGCCTTCTCGCTCATCCACTCAGGAGCTGCGCCCGCTGCAGGCAAGTCACTTATGTCCACACGCAGGGCATTGGCAATGGCTGCACAGGCAACCATTATCCTGCTTATGTCCACGCATGAGCCCATGTGAAGCACCGGCGGAACGCCCAGGGCCTTGCAGACGCCCTTCAGGCCATCGCCTGCCATGTCCGCTGCCTCTGGCAACAAAAGTCCAGCCTTTGCACAGGCCTGGGCATTACAGCCGGTTGTGACCACGAGGACGTTGTTCTTGATTAGCTCTTTTACCAGGTTTATGTGGCCAAAGTCCTGCTTGACCTTGGGGTTGTTGCAGCCCACAACTGCGCCTATGCCCCTTATGGCTCCGCTCTTTACGGCGCCAAGCAATGGGTCCAGAGAGCCACCCAAGGCCCCAACTATTGTCTCAACGCAGAAGCCCACCATCGCCTTGGACTTGATGTCAGGTATGTGGACCCTGGAGGGGTCTCTGAGCTTGTAGTTGAGTACTGCAGCATGGACTATGAACTTGGCAGTCTCATAGGCGCTCTCCTCATTGAACTCGATGTGTGTCGCGCCCGGGAACTTTGCCTTGGGGGATGTGGAGATAAACTTGGTGTGGAAGCACCCGGCTAAGGCACCTAAAGCCGGCATAACGCACTGCACATCAACAACCATTGCATCCACTGCACCAGTAGCCACTGCAAGCTCCTGCTGAAGGAAGTTGCCTGCGGCAGGGACGCCGTGGCGCATGAGAACCTCATTTCCTGTGCAACACATGCCAGCGATGTTGATCCCCCTTGCTCCCTGTTTCTCTGCCAGCTCTACTAGGGTAGGATCGCTCGCAGCAGCGACGATCATCTCTGACAGGAGTGGCTCATGGCCGTGGACTATGATATTTACTGCGCTGGCCTTCAGCACTCCCAGGTTGGCCTCAGTCATGACAGGGGTCGGGGTCCCAAACATCACGTCCTGGAGCTCGGTTGCAATCATTGACCCACCCCAGCCGTCTGCCAGGCTGGTCCTAATACCGTGGAGGAGGAGATTTACATAATCATTATCCACGCCCATGTTGGTTCTGTGCAGGCACTCAACTATCTCCCTGTCGATTCCACGGGGGTCGACTCCCAGGCTCTTCCACAGCTCCACACGCTTGGCTGGCGCGCGACGGGTGAACTGGATCGGGCCCTCCTGCTGCCCGAACTCGGCCATGACTGCATTGGCAAGCTCGGATTGAGTCCTGACACCGTACTCCTTCATCAGCCGCTCCATCTTGGCCTTGTCCTTGACCTGATAGGACGGAGCTTTGCCCTCGGACATGAGCTTGAATGTCTGGGCCACGTCCCTTGCATGGTCGGAGTGGGCGGACGCTCCTGCTGCAATGGATCGCAGAAGGTTCCTGGCCACAATTATGTCGGCAGTGGCGCCGCAGGTGCCCTTTATTGCCCCATCCCCAAACGGGTCTATTCGGCAGGGACCCATGTTGCAGTTGCGACAGCAAAGCCCCAGCTCTCCAAAGCCGCACTGGGGCTGCTGCTTCTCGAAGCGGTCCCACGCAGTCTCTATGCCAGACCGCTCTGCCAGGCGCAGCATCTCAAGACTTGCCGAATCGATCGATTTATCCTGGATCTTCTCAGCCATAAATAATTCCCTCTTTATACTAGTTAAGCGTTATAAATAAAGGTCATCTCGAAGAGAGGTATTTATAGATTGCCTAGATA
>DATMZB010000160.1:0-7501 GCA_035560655.1 Methanotrichaceae archaeon
TTGATAACTATCATGGCTTTCACTGCACCGGTTTTTGTGCTTGGGATCTCAGGAGTGATTGCCGGTCCTGCAATCTACGGCTTCGTACTGGCCTTATTCAGAATTGCTGTTTGCATCCGCCAGGATCAGTGCAAAGCTCAAGAGAGCATCGAAGGAGAATCGAGCTAGGTTCTGGAATAGAGCCGATCATCGATGTAAGAGCATATATGGCCATAGACCCGGCGCACCTCATCCACATCAGGCAGGGTGGCGACGATCCTATCCATATAGCGTTTCTCCCTTATGCAGCTCAATGTATAGGGAAAGTTGATATCAAACGCCCAGCCCAGATAGAGAAGCTTGAGGTCATTGTAGGTCCTCAGGTCGCCTATCTTGACCAGCCTGTTGCTTAAGAGATCATCTACCACTATCTGAGAGCATCCCGGCAGATCTGGCAGATCCAGCCTCATAGCCGGGTTTGGGTGGAGATGGCACTCCTCGCTGTAATCAGCGACTATGCCCAGTATATCCAGCTTATCGGCATCTCTAATCAGCCTGGTGTAGAGAATGAACTCTTCAGGCTCGCCTGCAGGGAGATCATAGCAGTTATGGAGCTGGATGGACCTAAAGGCTATATTCCTCTCTCTATCCGAGAGGCCGGAGAGCACGTCCAGCGACTTTAGAATCCTCAGCCCCAGGGCTGCATGATCCTCAGATGCACGATCGCTGAACGTGCCATACTTTGCCAGCTGCTCGAACCTGCCTATATCATGGAAAAGGGCTATGATCTCTGCCAGGCGAATCTCATCTCTGCACAGGCCCAGAGATCCTGCAATCTCGACTATGTCCTTACATACCCTGTAGGTATGCTCAACCTTCAACTCTATGTTTTGACTGACTCTGGCATCGTCGGAATTGAAACATCTAGCATAGCTCTTGAACAGGGCATAAAATGAACTGAGTATATCGTCCATGGCACCGCCTTTAGATACCTGGAGACCGCAAATCCAGGGATGAATACCTCATCTGTGAATCCTTAATATCACTTTTGATCAGCCTTTGCACCAGCCCGGCGCAACAGTTCGGTGATATAACGATTGGATGTGATGCTCGATGATGTGCCACCTGGTAATGATCGCTCGATAGCGTTGTCCAAGACGCAATAGCTCTAGAATTGATTTGATACAATTTAAATTATAGGACTGAGGAAGCCTCAAATCCCGGCCTCCTCTCATAATCCCGAATCTATTATTGATCTACACACAAGGCAGCCAATCAACGCTTATGGATCCGCAGGTGCTGTTGCCCCAAAGCTGGATGAACTTCTCAATTGAGAAGACACCAGTCAGGTCTTCAACACTTCTGCCCCACTCATTGTGGCGTCCTTTGCTGTTGGTATTGGGGTCTCTTGACAGCCAGCCTATATGAGCCACGCCTATGACGTTGGCATTTATGTTGGCCTCTAAGACTCCGGTGCAGCAGGGTGTAGCCAGCTGATCACCATATGATCTGGTCTTGACCTCAGTGGTCTTTTGCAGGTGCTCTGCGTGGGTATACATCTCAGTCATGACGGCTCCTATCCTGTAGTTCTGGACGCAGAGCTTATCTATCCACTTCTGGTTGTACTCGCCGGTCTGGTAGCTCACTGGCATATACTCCAGCTCCTGCTCGGAGGTGAAGTTTATGTAATCCATGGGTATGTTGCCAGTTGCCCACATTCCATTGGCTGGTGTGCATCCAGTGCCTATCTGTCTCTCGGCCTCGACCTCGATCTTTGAGGTTATCACATTTCCGCTTCCAGACTGCTTCTCAACCAGCTTGTTTCCAGTATAGCCGTCACCGGTCTGGATGACGATCTCCAGATTTCTGTAGCCAACTCCTTTGATGGACGATTTCTCGTACATGTAGTTGGCAGCACCTGCCATTCCTACTAGGGCTATGGCGATAATCGCTAGAACGATCAGCTTTCCCTTCATTCTACAACCTCCTTTACTCCCGAATCTCCAGAGAGCCCTTTAATGGAGTCTCCAGATCCGGGCTGAACCTATCTCCTATACCCTAGCGCCCCATCTCAGGTTTACCAGATGATATTTCAAGCTTATGCCCGATTGCTGCGGCTTTACTTGCCCAGCTTTGTAGATGAATTGATAGAATTATGTCTCAACGATGCTGTTTTAAAGGCTCATTCCTTCGACTAAACTTCAATCTGATCAATTCATAGCCTGCAATATGATGCTATAAGGGATAAGCGGTTGTATATCTTTGGGACGAGCATTCACAGATGCATAAATCCACTAAAGACATAGATCTGGCTTTATAAAAGTATTATCATAACCTCTGCGAACAAGCGATGCTGGCAGCCGCAGGCCTGGGGGTCCGGATACTGTAAATGTTAATACCCATACAGATAGATTTAACCTCATGACAAAAAGAAAGATCATAAAGATAGATGAAAACCTCTGTACAGGCTGCGGCGACTGCATCACCTCCTGCGCAGAGGGTGCCATAGAGCTGATTAATGGTAAGGCGAGGGTTGTGAGCGACAGGTTTTGCGATGGACTGGGAGCCTGCCTGAAGGAATGCCCTGCCGGCGCCTTGACAATAGAGGAGAGAGAGGCTGAGGAGTTCGATGAGATGGCTGCTATCGAGCACCAGAAGGGGTTGGGCACAGCATCTGCCCCGCCCTGCCAGGCTACCGTTTCCATATTGCCCAGGCATAGAGGGCCGTCTGCACTTAAGGCTGCTCCTGGAGATAGATCCCAGCTCATGAGCTGGCCTATACAGATGAGGCTGCTTCCTACATCTGCGCCCTACCTCAAAGGCGCCAGGCTTCTGATAGCTGCAGACTGCACCGGGTTTGCCTGCCCAAGCATCCAGGAGGAGTTCCTCAAGGGCAGGATAGCCCTGATAGGCTGCCCCAAGCTGGATGACAGGAAGCAGTTGGTAGATAAGCTCTCTGAGATCCTCAAAGCCAATGAGATAAAGGATATCACAGTGCTGCATATGGAAGTGCCATGCTGCTCAAACCTGAGGAAGCTGGTCTCTGAGGCAGTTAAGCTATCTGGAAAGTCTCTGCCTGTTAAGCATTTCGTGGTGGGAATAAGGGGCGAAGTATCCTGCTGAATCGCTAAGGAGTAGCCAGAGCAGCTATGGCTTCGACTGCAGATTCTTTTCGCTTATGGTTCGGACTGCAGATTGCCCTTGATTCTGCTGCCCATTAAGGAGTGCACTTGGCGGAAGTGTATCTAATGGTGGTGCATTTGCTCTAATCCTGAGAATGCGTCTCCTCTAAATGGAAGCAGGGAGGCAGAATGGCTCAAGATTGCCAGCGAGCGTTTTGCGCATGTGGAAGAACCCTCCCTGCGATCTCGAAGGCCAAGTCAACCCCATCCCGCATCAAGGCGCGATCCACCAGGGCGGGCGGAACTGGACAAAAGAGATGATGGAATTAGAACAGCGGATAGAAAGTCAAATCAGGTGAGATGAGATCCGGGATGGATGAAAAGGCGTGAATAGATCCTGCGTTGCCTGGGAAGAATGCTTATGGAGCGTCTGGGGCTTGGACCTGAGCTCAGATGAAGGCCATGTCCAGGGGGATAACTGCTTAAAAACATTTTGGAATGCATACCAAATGGTTTTGGAATGATTGAGATAGAGCTATATATCGACGGTGCAGTAATATAGCACAGTGCAAAGCGAAAAGATATTACGATTTGAACGCCTATCTATAATGAGTGGCCGTCTTTCTTCCCGCGCCCGACTAAGCCCGCTGATGCATTCATAGAATATCTGCCTGAAAGGGGAATGCTATGATATTTATTACTGGAAGCATGATCACAGCACAAAGCGATATTAATAGTATAGGCCTGACCTTCACTCTAGTAGGCATTGTGGCAACGCTGACAGGCACAGCCGTGACCTACTTCATAATAAAGCTCAGGGAGAACCGCAGAGCTAAGGAGGACTTCAAGAACTCCGTAGCCATAATATATCATGAGATCAAGGATAACATGATCACCCTCAATGCCGGTGCCCAGATAGGGCTCATGAAAGTAAATACCTCAGGTCTGGACCTTCTCAAGGCCAGGAACATCTATATGCAGCTTCCTGAGGATGTCCTGAGGGACGTTCTATCCATATACTGGTATTTCAACTTCATAAACGATGTAGTAAACCTGGAGCTGACTTTGTTCATGGTCTCCTCTCTCACAACAGTAGACAGCGGCAAGATCTTCGAGATCAATGACAGACAGGCCAAGGAGACCCATAAGAGATGCCTCAAGGAGATACAGAAGACCAGGATAATATCAAGGCTTGAGGAGATGCTTTAGAGAAATGCTTTATCCTGTCATTGGCAGGGTAAAGAAGATGGTGCATCCCTTTCCCAATTCAGATTCTATCCATACCCGGCCGCCATGCACCTCAATTATCCTTTTGGCGATGGCAAGGCCAGCACCGGTTCCCTTGCTCTTTGCATCAACTTTATAAAATAGCTCGAAGACCTTATCTTTTAGTCTGGGGTCCAGGCCAATTCCATTATCCTTCACAAAGAATGCTCCACGATCGTTGCTAAAGCCAATATCTACCTCGGGAGAGGACTGGTTTCCCATGTACTTTATGCTGTTCTCTATGAAGTTTATCAACACCTCCTCAATCCTCATCTTATCCACATGAACTACAGGCAGCTCCTGAGCAACTGAGATCCTGGAAAGCCTGGACTTCATCTCTTCTGGAATCTGCTCCAGAGCATCCTGGACTATCTTTGAAAAAGGCACATCTTCAGGTGGGTTGACAACACGGCCTACTCTGGAGAGCTTGAGGGTATTGCTCAGGAGATGATCCATCTTGGCACAGGAATTTTCTACCATCCTCAGATCAATCTCGACCTTGGCCATATCCCCCTGTTCCATATCCCTCCTCAGAAAGCCAGCGAATCCCTGGATGGTGATTAGAGGAGATCTGAGGTCATGAGATACGGTATAGACGAACCTCTCCATCTCGGAGTTCTTTGACTCAAGCTCTCTTATAAGGTGCTCCCTCTCAGCCTCAATCTTTTTGCGCTTGATCATCTCCTCCATCAGGGCATTATTGGCCATAGAAAGCCTGGCAGTTCTCTTCTCAACCATTGTCTCCAGATCGCCCTTTGCCCTGAGCAGCTCTTCCTCGACCATTTTCAGGCCGGTAATATCATTTCCTATGCAGAGGGTCTCACTGGCTTTGCCGTTTTCATCAAGAATCGCCTTGCTGGTCCAGGAGATCCATACGCGCTCCCCGTTTCTGCGCATGCTTTCCCTCTCCGCCATCAGATACTGCTCTGGATGAGATATGATCTTTGAAGGCACCTGCGCTTCTACTTCTAAGCAGACCTCTTGATCTGTGCCCTCCGTGCTGGCCTCAGGAATTATAGTGCCGATAATGCTTTTGCCAAATATTTCTTCTTTTGTATAGCCAAAAAACCTCTGAGCATACTGATTGGAGAAGGTGATTCTTCCATGGTCGTCAATTCTGAGAATTATGCTGTTAGCGCTCTGTACCAGCTGCTCATAGTCTTCTTCGCTCTTCTTCTTTACGCGCTGGTAATGCTCCAGATCGCTCATCATCCCATTTACTGCCCTGGCAAGGCTCGATATCTCATCATCGCCTGCGGAGGAAACCCTTGCAGACAGGTCTCCATCAAGGCCTATGTTGCTGACATCAGAACTCAGATTGGACAGCCTCGAAAGAACTGTTTGCTCCAGCAGGAAGAGCATCATCGCGCCAAATAGCAGTCCCGCTCCAAGGAGCATTAAGAGGAAGTATCCAAGACTTGCCTTGCCATGCCTGTAAATATCTCTGGATATGCTGGTCTTAAGTATCAGGCATGGCATTCCATGGATATCTTTGATTAAGGCATAGCCAGATATTGAATCCTCGCTCAGGGGCTTTGAAAAAAATGAGTTCTCCTCTGAAGATGATGAGAGCCACGATTTGGCATCTTTAAAATCTGCAGCCATTCCCGGATCATCAAAGATGCTCATGGAGATCGACAGACGAGTCATATTTGCCAGGCTATTTATCTCTGAAGAATCGAGATAGCGTCCCATTACCAGAGTTCCAAGCGCAGGTCCTTTACCCTGGCTGGAGACGATGGGCTGGGCGCTGATGAGAATAGGGCCTTCAGGCAGCATAAGAATCCCGCTTATGCTGTCATTTGGATGACGCGACATTGCCATGCATTGCTTAAGCAAGCTGGGTGGCACGGACATTGATGTTTGATCTCTCAGGTTGAAGCCGTCAGAAGAGATCGGACCGCCAGAGGAGCTGATGAAGAGCATGAAGTTGATATCAAGGAGGTCGAGTTCACCATCTGGCAGATTGGACTCTATGTAGTCCGCGTTGCCATCCTGGATGAACCTATAGGTATCATCCCACGCAGCCCAATCGGATGCCAGGCTACTTAGCCTTGACTGCTCGCTGGATAGGGCTTCCAGGGATTGCTGAACACTTTGGCGTACCTCCTTTTCTTCTATCTCATGGATATTTCCAAGAAAGAGCGTCTGAGAGGTGGCGTAATAGATCGAGAGGAGGCAGGCAAGAGTGATGCTCAGCATTACCAGGGTCTTATTTCGCAGGATCGTAGATCTGCCCCCTCTAACAGCTGCCTAGACAGGCAGTCATCGACAGAGGAGCAGTATAAGCTATGGTTGTAGATATAGGTATACTATAAGCAAGCATCCTCTAGATCATTATCATATAGGACAGAATCGCAAGATATTGAGTTCTAGCCTCCTAGAGTCACATCCTGAGACTGATACCATTCCAGTGCTTCATAGAAGTCCTCTGGCTTGAAGTCAGGCCACAAAGCATCGATGATATAGAAGTCGGAATAGACTGATTGGACTGGCAAAAAGCCGCTTAGCCTCCTTCGTCCCCCCCAGCGGATGATCAGGTCCACTCGTGAGATCTCTGAAGAGAATATCTTTTTAGAGAATGAGTGATCATCGTTCTTAGAACCTCCATTTAAGGCGTATCCCAGGTCCCACTGCCAGCCGTAGTTGACAAGAAAGTTCAGCCTTATGCCTCCAGAGCCGAAGGTGGTTCTGGTGGTATACGGCAGCAGCTCCCTTGGAAAGAGTGGCGAGTCGGTGTTGCCGATTATCAGAAGCTCGGCATCTTCACTGGATATTATATTGACAGCATCTATGCAGGCCCTCTGGAAGGCACTGGTCTGCTCCTTTGGCCTCTTTGTATTGTCCTGAGTAAAGCCGTAGAATGTGAGCTCTTCAATTCCTGCCTCCTGGCAAAGCCTGAATAGCTTCAAGCCTGGAGCCAAACCTGCCTGGTATGACTCTTCCTTATTCAGGCCTTTGGAGACAGCCCATCGCCTATTTCCATCTGGAATTATTCCAATATGTGCTGGTATTCTGGTCATAAAGATCAACAGCCAGGAGAATTCAACCACTGTGCAATAAAAGTACATCTGTATTCTCAAGCCTTAAGCCTTTTCATCCATTGAAAAAGCGATTTGCATTGAGGTCTCAGA
>DATMZB010000161.1:0-5114 GCA_035560655.1 Methanotrichaceae archaeon
GGTTCCCTGGCATCAGCAGATGAACGCTTTGGAATGCGGTGAGGGCGCTATGGAGATCGCATTTGATTACTACGGCCCGGATATAGACCAGAAGCAGATCGCAGATGTGGCCAGGACCTTCTCAGCTGGAACCTGGACCTATGACATGGTCAGAGCAGGCCAGTTCAGCTATATGAGCTCGGCTCAGGGCAGTTTCTTCCCCGGAGATGCTCCAACAGCCGGCTACACTGCTAGGACTCTTGGTTATGCTACATTCTCCCACTCAGGAAACAGCTTCTGGCTGCAGGATCTAAAGGCCCTCATAGCCACGAACATACCTGTCATTGTCCTCACTGCCTACAATCCCGACGGCACTGGCGGAGGCCACTACAAGCCGGTCATAGGTTACAACTATACTGAGAAGGCCGTCTACTTTGCAGACCCATGGGGACGAGATCTGAAGCACAAGACCAACTTCGCTGGAGTTACCAGATGGACTTATGATGAGTTTCAGAGCGGCTGGAACTACTCGGCAGCAGGAGAGGGCCGTCCTTACTTTGGGATGATAACTCTGCCCTGGAAGATCGATATCTCCACCCAGGGAAGTATCAATCCAGGAAGCACTGTCACTATCACAGCCAGCATAACCTACTCCTGTCCAGCGCCATTCGATAAGTCTCAGTTCCCTGCAAAGAGTTGTAGCGCCAATATTACCCTGCCCAGCGGCATGAGCCTGGCATCTGGGTCTGGAAATATCTCACTGGGAGATCTGAGCGCTGGATCGACCACCAGGGCCATATGGAAGGTCAAGGCCGACAAGCCTGTGAGTGGAGAATCAGTCATGGTAAAAGCCCAGGGCACGGTCTCAGGCCATGTGCCTGAAGCACAATGGACTGGGCAGAGCGTGACCTATCCACCATATGATTACACTGATGCCATTGGAGGCGAGGAATCTCTTGTGCTGTGATCCATCTCCTCCTAAATCCCTTTTGCATCGTCTGATCATCTCTATTCTTATGCATGTGTAGCAACCATTTCAGAGACGAGATATTTCTCAGACGGTGGCGACCGGATATGCGATCTGTGAAGTAGATAGCCATTCTTTTGCCGAAAGAAAGATTAGTACGATGCATTATCATGGGATGGTATATGCAGCACCGTCTTGCAAGCAAGGCCGCAGCGCTACAGAAAAATATGGAAGATCAAAGCAATGCATGCTGGATACCTCCTATCAACGGTCAGAACTGCTGGCGAGTCTGCTGAGCAATCTGCAGACCAGACTTGAAGGGATATAGGACACTTGGGTGTAAAACCATGAACAAAAATGCAGCTTCGATGTGTATCATCGTTGCATTAGTGTTGATTGGATTTAGTGTATGGTATTTCATAAGTTATGGGACAACCTTTTTTGGAACGCCTGAGCCTATTACCATCGGCGGCCCTGCCCTTGAGCAATCTGCATTCATCTATATAGCCCAGGATCAGGGCTTCTTTGCCATGAACGGCCTCGATGTAACAATAAGGGATGATTATCCCAATGGTGTTATACCAGTCAACGATATGTTGAAAGGCGTTGTGGACATATCAGTATCAGCCGAGTACCCGGTAATCACCCAGGCCTTCAAAAAAGAAAATATCAGCATCATAGGAAGCATCGATAGGTACCAGAATGAAAACATTATCGGCCGGAAGGATAGGGGTATAGAGAATATTTCTGACCTGAAGGGGAAGAAGATAGGGATTCCCAGAGGGACGATATGCGAGTTCTTCCTTGGCCGGTTCCTCAATCTAAATGGCATGAGCCTGCAGGACGTCGCTTTAATGGATGTGCCCGCATCAACGTCCGTTGATGCTATAGCAAACGGTGAGGTCGACGCCATCATTTACTATCAGCCATATATTCATGCAATTATAAATCGGCTGGGCGGCAATGCCATAATATGGCCGGCGCAAAGCAATCAGCTATTGTATGGTGTCCTGGCTTGCAGGGATGATTGGGCAGCAGAGCACCCTCTGCTGATAAACAGGTTCTTGAGATCGATTGCCTTGGCTGAAGAGTATATGATAAATAATCCAGATGAGGCTAGGGCGATAGTACAAAAAAGGCTGAATTTTACAGATAAATATATGGCAGCAGTCTGGCCTGATCACCAGTTTTCGCTATCGTTGGACCAGTCGCTTCTAATTGCCATGAACGACGAAGGACGGTGGGCGATCAATAACAACCTGACCACTGAGAAGACGATGCCTGATTTCAGGGATTACGTTGACATAAAGAGCTTAGAGGCTGTAAAGCCAGCGGCGGTGAATATAAGGTAAAACGAGGGTACCATGAAAGCCTTTATAAGGCGAGATAAAAAGCCATGAACAGAGAAGTTGCAGCCGCGATCGCAGTCATCGCCATTATAGCTCTGGCCGGGCTTGGAGGATGGTCAATCCTCGGCTCCCAGAAAAACACCGAGAAACCTGTGGAATCGATCAGGGTTGCGTACTCGCCTTTCGAGTCATGCGCTCTGTTCCTGGTAGCCGAAGACCTGCATTTTTTCACCCAAAACGGCCTCAACCTGACCCTGTACAGGAGCGACTCTGGGGCGGCCGCGCTTGAAGATATGCTAAACGGCAAAGCGGATCTGGCGGTGAGTGTCTCCGAGTTCCCACTGGTCAAGAAGGTGTTCCAGGGCATCCCGGTCTGTGCCGTAGCCAGCATCGACAGGGCTGAGTACATCTTTATCGTCGCCAGGAAGGACAGGGGAATCGAGAACCCCTCGGACCTCAGAGGGAAACAGATTGGGACGGCCACGGGATCCATCGCCGAATTTAACCTCGGGAGATTCCTCTCCCTCCACGGCTTGGAGATGCAGGACATCCAATATGTAAGCCTGAAAACGCCCCTGGAAACCTCGAACGCGGTCGTGGACGGGGACCTCGATGCAGCCGTCTTAGCCCAGCCGTATGCGGACCAGGCAAGGGATCGCCTGGACCATAACGCCATCATCTGGCCGGCACAGAATAATCAGCCGCTGTATGCGCTGGTCGTCTCTGCGGACGAGTGGGTGGCAGAGCATCCGGAGCACATCACCCGTTTCCTTCAGGCCCTCGCAGAAGCCGAGGAGTATACGAACGCCCACCCTGCCGAGGCCCGGGCAATCGTGCAAAGAAGTCTGAACCTCGATGCCGGGTATATGGATACAGTGTGGCAGCAGAACCAGTTCTCTCTCTCGCTTGACCAGTCGCTCATCACCGCCATGGAGGATGAAGGAAGATGGATGATCAAAAACAATCTCACCACAGAGAAGACGTTACCATATTTCAGAGATTACATCTATACAAAGGAGCTTGAGGAAATAAAGCCAGATGCAGTAAATATCAGGTGAGGCAATGGATCATGGAAACCAGGATTCCTGTGCAATAGTTGAAGGAGTCAGCAAATCATCTGCCGAAAGAAATATCAGTATGACCTTAAATCTCAGGACGGCATGCACAGTGCAGCCTTCCCGGCAGGGTCGAAGCGGGAGATAAAGATGGCAGAGATGAAGCATTACAGCCTAAATCTACCCCCACCATATTCTACAAATGGGATGCTGGAGACAAAGATGGCAGAGATGAAGCATTGCAGCTCTGATGCTTCCCATCATCAGCTGGCCCCGCTCAATAGACTGGCAAGCGTCCTTAAATGGCGACAGATCTACAGTGAGTAGAAAGATGCAGAGAAATCTCCTTGCTGTAATTGCAGCCATTGCTTTGATATTGCTTGCAGGGTCCGGTGCATGGTATCTTCATAATTCACAAAAAGCCTACGCAGGCACGCCTGAACACATCACCATCGGCATACCTATGATGGCAGATTCTTCTGCGCTCATCTTCATAGCAGATAATAAGCACTTTTTTTCTGATAACGGCCTCAGTGTTACACTCAACGTGTATGATGCAGGGCTGTATGCAGTCAACGATATGCTGAATGGCAAAAACGATCTTGCAGTGGCCACTGAGTTCGTCATTGTAGGCAAGTCACTTCAACACGAAAAGATCTGTACCATAGGCAGCATTGCCAAATACCAGACTCATTACCTCATCGGCAGGAGAGACCGGGGAATTGAGGATGTTTCAGACCTCAAGGGGAAGAAGATCGGCTTTGCCAGCGGTACATCTGGTGAATTTTATCTTACCCGGTTCCTTGAGCTGCACGGCCTCAGCATATCTGATGTGGTATTGGTCAATGTCAAGCCATCCCAGTATGCAGATGCCATAGGAAACGGGACAGTCGATGCCATTCTTGCATGGGACCCTTATACCGATGAGATCAAAGAGCGTCTTTTGCAGGATCTGGTCATCTGGCCTGCTCAAAGCGGCCAGCTGGGGTACTGGAACCTGATCTGCAGGGACGAGTGGGCGACAGAGCACCCTGAGCTGATAAGCCGGGTCCTGAGATCGGTTGACCAAGCTGAAGAGTATACCATCAACCATCCAGCTGATGCAAAGGCCGTAGTTCAAAAGCGGCGGAACTATTCAGATAAGTATATGGCTGCTACCTGGTCCAACACCCAGTTCTCTCTCTCGCTTGACCAGTCTCTCATCCTGGCCATGGAAGATGAAGGAAGGTGGATGATTGCCAATAACTCGACAGGTGAAAAGACAATACCTGATTACAGGAGCTATATTTATACAGAGGGCCTGCAGGAAATTAAGCCATATGTGGTGAATATCATAGAATGAATTGAGGCGCTATGAAAATCAGGACTCAGTTGATCATCAGCATGGTCTTCTTCGGCTTAGCTCTTGTCATCATCTCAGCATCTGTATTGACCACAAACCAGCAGGTAGAGAAGCTAAGTAAGCAGGAAGAGCTGGCAAAGAACATCGAGCTCAAGGTTGGTGAGCTCAGTTACTTATCCAACGATTATCTTCTATACCATGAAAGCCAGCAGATAGACAGATGGGAGTCAAAATTTTCTTCATTCTCAGACGACCTCTCGAACCTGACAGTTGAGAGGCCGGATCAGCAGGTGCTTGTCAGCAATATCAAGGCAAACCAGAAGCGTTTGAAGGAGGTCTTTGGCGATATAGTATCAAGAACTGAGAGTGCGCCCCAATCTCAACAAAAGGCGGCAGACGCGGCATTTATTCAGGTCTCGGGG
>DATMZB010000162.1:0-4627 GCA_035560655.1 Methanotrichaceae archaeon
GATTTCCAATCATGCAATATGCAGTCTGTAATGGTTTGGAGATCGTCAATAATGATATGCCAGAATCATTAAGACGTGGTGGCAATGGCTGGAAAAAGAAGGCCGTCTATATTTGATATGTTCAACGACTTATGGAGAGGCATGCCTTTTGAGGGCGAGGAGATGATGGGTGTAGACATCTTCGGAGCCTCATTTGATGACCTGATACGCAGGCTGGAGCAGGGAATGCCGGGCTTCGAGGATATGGTGACTGAGGAGCGGACGCCTGAAGGGACAGTTCGCAGGTACGGCCCGTTCGTATACGGCTTCAGCTGCACTGCAGAGCCTGGAGAAGAGCCCGTATACAGGGAGTTTGGAAACATCAGGCCTTCTGCCAGAGGGCTTCAGCCAAGCCAGGAAGGCAGAGAGCCCCTGGTGGATGTAATGGATGAGCCGGATAAGTACAGGATCTTCGTCGAGCTCCCTGGCGTTGATAAAAATAGCATTAAGCTGGATGCAGCCGAAGACAGCATAGAGGTCAAGACCACAGATGAGAGGAAGTTCTATAAGATGATAGACCTACCATCGGAGATCAACCCTGATTCTGCCAAGGCCAGCTATAACAATGGAGTGCTCACCATAGATGTGGGTAAGAAAGAGAAGAGAGTGGGCAGAGAAGTAAACATTGAATGATCTAATCAAGACTGCCATCCAGGCAGGATGGCTCCTCTGTTATTGAATTTATTAGATATGATGGTCAATCCAGCGGCTGAGCTGGTCGCCCCAGCCAGGGGCATGTTCCTTTGGGCGGCTCTGGCCCGGCTCGCTGGTGCTTGGAACCCTCAAGCTGCTGTGACTATGAGCTGGCCAGTCATCTGCGTTGGATGAACATCGCACCTGAAGAAGTATGTCCCAAGCTTGGATGGTGCTGTGAATGTATAGGTGACATTCATGGGCCCGGTTATAATCTGGCCCACGAAGATGGCATTGGATGCTGATGAATCGGTATAGGCTGCGAAGTTGTGTGGCACTCCTGCGTCCTGGTTATCGAAGTTCAAGTTGATCCTGGCACCGGCGGGCACGGTTATGGTCTTCTTGTCAAAGGCGATATTCTTAGCAATCAATGATATTGTGGTGCCTGGAGCCTCCGAGGCTGCTGTGCCTCCAGTGTCTGTGGCATTGACTGAAGGTGTATTTGCCCCTGACTGGCTGGCTGCAGGAGCTGCGGATGCTGCCTGCGAAGCCGCTGATGAGGTGGCATTATTTCCGGCAGGCTGAGGCGGCTGAGCCTGTCTCGCTGAGGATGATGTCGATTCGGTCTGGTTTGAGGCTGAGGTTGGAGTTGCAGTTGAGTTTAAGTTTACAGTCGCCTTTGTCTCATTCTGGGCTGAAGTCCCTGTGCCGTTCGATGATGAGGCGCCGGCAGAAGGCGTGACCACGAGCTGGCCAGTCATGGTGGTTGGATGAACATCGCATCTGAAGAAGTATGTCCCAGGCGTGGTGGGCGCTGTGAATGTGTATGTGGTCGCCATGGGTCCGGTTATGACCTCTCCCTTGAAGATAATGGTAGATGCAGACGAGTCTGTATAGGCTGCGAAGTTGTGTGGTACTCCTGCATCCTGATTATCGAAGCTCATTGTGATCCTGGCGCCGGCAGGCACAGTTATGGTCTTCTTGTCAAAGGCGATGTTCTTGGCGATCAGGGATATGGTTATGCTACCTGATCCAGGGGCGCCTCCAGTGGCATTTGCCGTCCCCTGCCCTTCGCCCGCAGCTCCAGCGGATGTGGCATTAGGCGCAGACGTGGCATTGGGATAAGCGCTGGTTGATGATACGATCACCTCGCCACGCATGGACGGATGAGCCCTGGAATGGTAGGTGTAGATGCCTGGCTGAAGGAACGTATGCCTGTACTCATACCCCGTGGATATGTTTCCAGAATCAAAAGAGCCGTCATCTGCGGTCACAGTCTCGTCTGCGCTGTCATGGTTGTTCCAGGTGACAGTCGTCCCCGCGTTTACTGTGATTGTGGCTGGCTGGAAGCTTTCATCCTTTATGTCCACGTTGTTTGGCGGCGTTCCCTAGTTTAGGCATCCCGACAAACATACTGCAGAAATTGAGGCTATGACTATGAGAGCTAGGTTACGTTCCATCATCTGTGCCCACCATATAAACTGTCTTAAAAACCGTATCTTTAGTTCTGCCTGCTATAGGATAAATAGCTTATGAGATCATAACACCTTACCGAAGATCGTTATTCAGCTTCAAGGTGCTATAAACGGAACCATAAACCTTACTGCATGCATCATGATGCGGAAAAGATCTTATGTCATCATATGCACTAGATAAGTATTAGGAGTTGATTGAATGGCTAATGTATATTCCAGGATTATGCTATCGTTCGCAGTGCTGGCTATTTTCCTGACCCTGCCAGTGATGGCACAGAACTATGCGCAGTCTCAAAACATGTCTCAGAGCGTGACCATAAACATCACTGCTTCTGACCTGGCCTTCAACACCAGCACCATAACAGTGCCTGCGGGCGCAAACGTAGTCGTGAACTTCAACAATATGGACACTGGAATTGATCACAACTTCGCAGTCTATACAGACTCGTCTGCATCTACCACTATCTTCAAGGGAGAGGTCATAACCGGACCCATGGCGACCACATACACATTCACTGCGCCCACCACGCCTGGCACATACTTCTTCAGGTGCGATATACATCCGGCCCAGATGACTGGACGGTTCATTGCAAAGTAGATACGGGCATGAATAACGCATGAACTAGGCATAAATGCGAGCTGATGGCAGGGCCTTCCCCTATCGCTCTTTATTCAGAACGGCTTGCCATGGATCCGGTCACGATGAATTCGCTCGCCATCAGACCTCTATATTCAGGTGATCTATCTGAAATCCTCTAAACACTGGCTGCTTCCAATCGCCTTTCTGGCCGTTCTTATGCTTCCGTCATGGGCAGAGCCCCTCAATGGCACTCCGCATGAAGTCCTTTTGTACTCTGGTGATTGGCCTCTGCCAAATAAGGATTACAGCAGCACCAGGGCTGCCACAAGCTCGACCATAAGCTCAAGCAATATCAATAGCTTGAAGGCTGTCTGGTCTTATGCCATTCCAGGCGGAGCTGCCAGCAATCCTCTGATATTTGGTGACACGGTCTACTTCCAGGACCTGAACAGCAATATTGTAGCTCTGTCTATCAAGAACGGCTCTGCAATTTGGACCAAGAGATACGATCTTCCAGTCCTTGGACCAAACGGCGTGGCTGTGGGTTTTGGCAAGGTCTTCGCAGCCGCGGGCTATTATCGCTTTGTTGCTCTGGATGCCAGCTCAGGGCGTGAGCTGTGGTCGATCAACCTCTCGAATAAGGATACAGTTGGCATAACCATTCAGCCTCGGTTTATGATGGGTTGGTCTATATATCCACAGAAGCAGGGGGCACCACTGGCAGCTCAAATCCCGCTGGATCCAGAGGCATACTGTATGCCATAGATCAGGAGACCGGCAGGGTCGGGTGGAGCTTTGATACTGTTGACTCTCCTGACATCTGGGGCTACCCGGAGATAAATTACGGAGGCGGAAGCTACATGCCCCCATCTCTGGATATGAAAAGCGGCCTGATCTACTGGGGAACGACTAACTCAGCGCCCGTTCCGGGGACCAGGGAATACCCAAATGGCTCCAGCAGGCCTGGACCAAACCTGTACACCAACTGCATGCTTGCCCTGGATCATGCCAGTGGCAGCCTCATATGGTATACTCAGGCATACCCCCATGACCTCTTCAACTACTCTCTGGTCATTTCGCCCATTCTTACCAGGGCAAATATCAATGGAGTGATGCAGGATATAGTGGTAGGCTCTGGCAAGACCGGGCGGGTCTATGCCTTCAACCGGAGCACTGGCGCCATGCTCTGGGAGACTGTGGTGGGCGCCCACCAGAACGATCAGCTAGCTTCAATCCCGCCTGGAACTACGAGGATATATCCTGGCAGCGAGGGCGGTGTGGAGACTCCAATGGCCTATGCTGATGGCGTGGTGTATGTTCCTGTCATTGATATGTACGCAGATGTGTCTCACTGCAGCTACTCAGTAGGAAACCTATCAAATGCCACTGGTGAGCTGGTCGCCATTCAGGCGGATACTGGCAAGATCATCTGGGACAGGAGGTTTGGCTCTATGGACATCGGTGCGGCTTCGGTGGTGAATAATCTGGTCTTCACAGCTACCGCTGACGGCACTATATACGGCCTGAAGAGCGATAGCGGTCAGGATGCATGGACCTATAGGGCGCCGCCTGGGATCAATGGACGGCTTGCAGTCTCCGGGGATATCATCGTTCTCCTGGCTGGCAGCGATAATTCATCAGCCCTGATGGCATTCACAGTAGGTCCATAACAGCATCAATTTTTGTAGCACAGAGCACCTGAAGCAGGCCTGGCTTTGAGCATCATGGCATCTGATCAGATCCGCGGCCTCCTCTCTGCATAAATGCAGAAGCGCTTAACATTCTTAACGTTTTATTAAGATGGTCTTTATAGTATGGTCATCTCACTTGAAGCTCTGTCTAATGAATTTCTATACAGTTCAGGGGTGATCTCAGAAGATGGAGTCCTAAATAAATATCC
>DATMZB010000163.1:0-2229 GCA_035560655.1 Methanotrichaceae archaeon
GTCCGAGAACGTAATCCCGAGCGCCTGTTGGCAGAGGCCTGTAATATTCTGGTGCAGACACGTAGCTATAGCCTGGTATGGGTTGGGCAGGCAAAAGCGGGCCATAAGCACATCGTACCTGTAGCCTGCGCTGGCCGGGGCGCGGATTATCTGGATAATATAAAAATTACCTGGGATGATAGCGGGACTGGACTTGGCCCGGCTGGAATGGCCGTGAAAACTGGCAAGCCTGCCTGCTGTCAGGATATAGCTCACGATCCTAGCGTCAGGCCATGGCGAAAAGCGGCCCTGGCCCAGGGTTTTGCCTCAGTCCTTGCTGTGCCTATGATCCTCGGGAACGAAACCTTTAGAGTGCTTACGGTATATGCCGATCGCCTCCAGGCGTTTGATGATGAAGAGATCGGTCTGATGGAAGAGCTGGCTGGAGATCTCGCCTTTGCATTACAGAGCTTGGAAAACGAGGCTGAGCGCAAAAGGGCTGAAAAGCTGTTGCAAGAATCGGAGAATAAATATCACACTATTTTTGAAAATTCTGGCACCGCTATAGTCGTTCTTGAAGAAGATACTACCATCTCTCTTGCCAACGCTGAGATTGAAAGGCTAACAGGCTATGCCAAAGAGGAGATTGAAGGCAAGAAGAGCTGGACGGAGTTTGTTGCAAAAGACGACCTAGAAAGGATGTTAAACCAGCATCATACAAGAAGAATCGATCCCGATGTCCCTCCGAAGAGCTATGAGTTTCACCTCGTGGATAAAAGTGGCTGTATTAAGAATTGCTTATTGACCGTTGATATGATTCCCGGGTCAAAAAAAAGCATTGCTTCCTTTATAGATGTCACTGAGCGCAAGAGGGCCGAGGCGGCGCTGTGGCGCGAGCAGAAGTTCAATAATGCATTGCTTGAAAACATGGTGGACGGCGTAGTGGCGTGTGATGCAAATGGCATACTTACCCTATTCAATCGCACGGCACGGGAGTGGCATGGTCTCGATTGCATGAGACTTCCTCCGGTGGAGTGGGCCAGTCATTACGACCTCTTTTGCGAAGACGGCATAACTCCGATGTCATCGGCATCTGTACCTCTCTTTCGGGCCTTCCAGGGCGAGATGCTGCGTGACGCAGGAATGGTGATTCAGGCCAAAGGCCAGCCCTCTCGCTATGTTCTGGCAAACTGCACGCCGTTCTTCGATGAGATTGGCAGGAAACTTGGGGCCGTCGGGGTGATGCATGACATTACAGAACGCAAGGCGATGGAAGAGAAGCTAGCAGCTGCTGAAGAGAAGTATCGCCTTATGGTAGAGAACCTCAATGATGTTATCTTCACATTGGATCTTCAGGGAGTTATAACATACATCAGCCCAGTTATAGAGCAGATCTCAGGTTATGCTGCTGAGGAAGTTTTGGGACGGCATTTTGGCAGCTTCGTATTTCCTGAAGATCTGCCTGGCCTTGTTGCCAGCTTCCAGCGCTCTCTGAAAGGTCTGATAGAACCTTTTGAGTTCAGGACAGTAAACAAGGCTGGCCATATCCGTCACGTGAGAACATCTACTCGACTATTGCTCAAAGGAAATAAGGAAATGGGCTTGAGCGGCGTGCTAACTGACATCACAAAGCACAAGCGTATAGAAGAGGCTCTTAGGGAGAGCGATGCTAAGTTCAGGCTATTATTCGAACGATCTGCTGATGCCATGCTCCTGCTCGATGAGGGAAAGTTCATAGACTGCAATCAAGCGGCCATAATGATGATGGGATACTCTACCAAAGATGAGCTACTGAACCATTATCCCTTTGAGCTATCACCTGAGAAGCAGCCTGATGGCATGTCATCCTTCGAAAAGGCTGATGGGCTGATGAAGGAGGCCTTTGAGACAGGTTCCAATCGGTTTGAATGGGTTCACTGTAGGGCCGATGGAAAAGAGTTTCCAGTAGATGTCACTCTGACAGTGGTCCCATGGAACGGCAAGCAGATATTGTATACTCTCTGGAAGGATATCACAGAGCAGAAGAAGGCAGAGGAGGCTTTGAGGGAATCCAAGGATTTCCTGGATAAGATCATCAACTCTATAGGCGATCCCATCTTCGTCAAGGATAGAGAGCACAGAATGGCTTTGATCAACGATGTCGCATGTAAGTCCTTCGGCCTAACTCGCGACGAGATTCTGGGGCACACCACCTATGAGCTCTTCCCAATCAAGGAGATGGCCGAGGTCTCTTGGGAGAAGGATGAGGAA
>DATMZB010000164.1:0-15094 GCA_035560655.1 Methanotrichaceae archaeon
ATGTAATCCATTTGGTAAAGTACTATAAAAGAAGATTCGTCGACCACCGTCCAATGAGCTTTGGTCGCCTGCCGCGCCCTGAGGTCCGCGGCTTGGTGCAGCATCAGGAGTCCGATCCTTCTTTAGGCCCCTGATCTTCCATGAGCAGTATCGCCCCTCTCACATCTCTGCCCGGTCCGATGAGCGGCAGGACCTCCACAGATACATCGGTCTTCTTGCCCCTGCGGTTTACGGCCTCCAAAGCCAGCTTCTCAGTTCCGCCTTCGTCCAGGGCTCTGACTACTGGGTCGTGGAGCCTGGCTATTGGAAGCCCGATGTCCAGCTTGAATATGCCCTGTCCCAGCACCTCATCGGCCCTCAGGCCCCACATATCCTCTGCATGCTTGTTCCAGATCAGGACATTCTTCTTTCCATCAATTACCGCCACGCCCTTCCTCAGGCTCTTGAAGACCGACTCAAGAAACGAGTTGGCTCTGTTGAGCTCATCAGTGCTCCGACGCAGCTCCAAGTTAGTGGTCTGGAGCTCCTCGTTTGTTGACTGGAACTCCTCATTGGTAGACTGGAGCTCCTCGTTCATAGTCTCCAGCTCTTCATTCGTGGACTGAAGCTCCTCGTTTGTCGTCTCCAGCTCCTCGTTTGCAGACCGGATCTCGTCATAGGCCTTCTCAAGGTCGCGCCTGGACTTCTCCAGCTCCTCCTGGAGGCGGTAGTAGTCCGTTGCATCAGAGAAGGTTATCATGACTCCCATGAGGCCTTTCCCGTTGTCGTCCAGGGGAGTGATCGTCACCTCCATGTACTGGACGCTGCCGTCTGGAAAGTGCCTCTCCACCTTTTCTATGTGTACAGTCTTCCTCTCAGAATAGGCCCGCTCTAGGATGGGCCGCAGCTCCAGTGGCCTGTAAGAGATCTCTAAATCCTGAAATGGCCTGCCTATGTCCCTGGGGTTGATGCTCAGAACCAGCCTGGCCCGCTCATTGGCCATGATCAGGTTGCCGTTTAGGTCCACAACCATCTCTGCAGATGAGGTGTTGTCAAATGCGATCTCCCTCAGCCTGACGTGCCTGGTGAGCTGGCTTGCAGCATCATAGTCTCCGGCCTGGGCCAGAACAAGAAGCTTGTCGCGGGTGCTGGCTTTTGGCATCTTCATGAAGATGCGGCACTTCAGGTTTACGGGCACAAAGAGGTTGGTGTGAGTCAGCAGCAGCTCGGCACGGCCCAGGAAGAGGTATCCCGAGTCGTTCAGGGCAAAATGGAACCTGGCCAGTATCTTGGACTGAGTCTCGGAGTTGAAGTACATCAGCGTGTTCCTGCACACAAGCAGGTCGAGATGGGATATGGGAGCGTCCTGGATTATGTCGTGCCTGCCAAAGATTATGGACCTTCTAAGGTCGGTCCTGAATACATACGACTCTGCGCTGGCCACGAAGTACTTCTCCCTCAGCTCCTTTGGAACCGACTCCATCTCCTTTAGGCTGTATGTGGCCATCCGGGCCTGGGCCAGAGCCGAGTCGTCTATGTCAGTGGCAAAGATCTTAACGCCGGCCTTGAACTTCTCCTCGCCCAGGGCCTCTATCATGACCATGGCCAGAGAGTATGCCTCCTCACCAGTGGCGCAGCCTGCAGACCAGATCCTTATGACCTCATCATCCGGCTTGTCCTCAAGGATCTTTGGAACGACCTCCCTGGACAGATAGTCCCAGGCAGGCCTGTCCCTGAAGAATGATGTGACGTTGATGAGTATCGTGTTGAACAGGTTTGAGAACTCCTCTGGATGGACCTCGAGGTAGTCCTGGTACTCTGCAAAGCCCTTTATGTTCACGGCCTGCATGCGGCGCAGAACACGCCTCATCAGGCTCTGGCGCTTGTATCCCTTGAAGTCCGAGCCCCGGTTGCTCTTAAGGTAATCCAAAAGGGCCTCGAACTTCTCATCGTAGCCCTCTTTGCCACCCTCTTTCACGCCCTTATGTTCTCCCTTCTTCTTCCTCTTGGCTGCCTCGTCTTCTTCGCCTTTGGGACGGATATTTTCCTGGGATAAGTTTTCCTGGGAAGGTTTTTCCTGCAGGGGCTCTTTCATTTAGCATCACCTTTGGTCACCAGAGCAATCAGGGCTGAGGCTATCTCTTCGAGAGGAAGGATGAAATCGGCGTCAGTTGCCTTCAAAGCTGCTGACGGCATCCCCGAGAACTCTGCAGTATCCTCGTCCTGGACGATCACCGTCCCGCCCACCTTCTTTATGGCCTGGACGCCCGCAGCGCCATCGACTCCGGTTCCTGTGAGGACCACGGCTATTGCCCGGCCCCCGTAGCTGGCGGCCACAGACTCAAAGAGCAGATCTGCAGAAGGGCGGACGAAGTGCACAGGCTCGGAAGATGATAGGGTTAGAATTCCATCAGGGCTCACCAGCAGGTGGCGGTCGGGCCTGGCTATGTAGACCGTGGACCTGGAGATCTTCTCGCCATCTTCTGCGTCCTTTACCCTCAGGGCCGTCCACCTGCTGAGTATCTTGGCCATGAGGCTTCGGTGATGGGGGTCGAGGTGCTGGACCACAGCTATGGCCGCAGGAAAGTCTCCGGGAAGTCCTGACAGAACTGCGATTATGGCCCTCAGGCCGCCTGCTGAGGCAGCCATGGCTACTATATCGAAGGCTCCGTTGAAGCTTTCCGGTATTCCTTTATCGTCAATCATGCTGCCTTTATATGCAAGAGGGCGAGACTACCATAAAAAGATACTCTTCAGCATATCAAAATATAGCTCCTGTTTTCTGGCAGATGCCACATATCCAGGCATATGAGGCTTAGTCCATCCACTATCACGCCCGCAGCTCATGCACGACAGCATCTCATGCCCGCAATAGCAGGCATTAATACCTCAGAGGGCCAAGAGGGATGGTATGAGGTTGAACCTGATCATATCTGTGGCATTGCTTCTGGCCCTGGCAGGCATCTGTCTCGGCGCAGTTGTGATAAAGGAGGTAGAGTTGAGCCCGCCTGGTGATGCGAGGAATAAAGACTCGCCTCAGTGGGTCAAGCTCTACAACAGCGGAGGCGAGGACGTCGATATCAGCGGCTGGAGGCTCACTACATCTGAGGGAAAGATAGTCCTGCCAGAGGGAACGGTTCTGTCAGCGTACGATACCTACAAGGTGACACAGAAGTATAGCTGGCTCAATACAGAAAACGAGTCCGTGGTGCTCATGGCTGCAAACGGCAGCATTATAGACAGGACGCCGAAGCTGAGCGATTCAGCCAGGGACGAGTATGCCTGGTCAAGGATTGGCATAACCAGAGCGAACACCATCCAGGATTGGAGCTTCCAGGCTGCAAGCTATGATTAGAGTCATTCCACAAAAAAAGGGGCAGTTCAGGCGTGACTCACACAGATGGTGCGGTCATGCCCGGTTCCGGTGTTAAGAGCTTCTCTGGTCCAGGCTGAATCCGAGACTGAACCTCAGGTGGTTATCGTTCCCTGAAAAGAAGGGGCCGTGTTGAGTGAGAATACCCTGGGGGCTGTTTATGCCTGGCAATGCCCGCCAGACGATGGCATTGTTTTCGGCGCTCTTCCAGGAGATGGCATTCAGGGTGGATGTGGTGACGGAGATCGATCTCTCGGGGTGGTCTGAGTACACCACACTGACACTGACATTTTTGCTGTCCTGCTTGCTTCCTATGGCATAGTTGTGGGTTGGCGTAGCCGTGGTGGTGTTTACGGTGCCATCTCCGAAGTCCCAGCTGATCTCTGAGGGCGTGCCGTAGGACCCGCCCACGAAATCGGTTGGATAGACGCCCCTAAGCAATGTTGAATCGCCTGCATAGGCGCTCGCCAGGTACTCATCGGCCCTGGAGTTCAGCCCGGCGCCAGTAAGCCTGCCAAACATATGTGCCCCTGAGCCCAGGAAATTGGACTCGGACCAGACAGATGCAGATACCTTGAACGTATTGTTCTTGGCAACGGCCGAGAATTTTCCGTCATCTATGTACGATGCGCAGTATGCTTCGTTGGTCAGGTCAGAGGTCACCCTGGAGACATTGGCTGTCGTGACTGCCTCGCCTTTGGCGCTGCCCTTGAAGGGGCTGGCATAGGCGCTGGATATTATCATTGCAGAGGCGCTCTTCTGGTTCCACTGCACATCGTTCATGCCGGTTATGCCAGAGGTCAGGCCCGGCTGCATGGTGCCTGAAGCGGGGTAGGCGTGATCGCCGACCTTGTATGCCCTGGCAGTGCCGGTCAGTGACCCGCCGACGGCTGTGTCAGCCTGTGAGGTCGAGACCAGGGACCCACCCACGAAATCTGTTGGATAGACGCCCTCCAGTGAGATGTCGTGCAGGCTCGAACCCGTGCCCTGGATGCTTCCTGTAAGAATGCTGCTGCCATCAGAGGCCGTCCTGCTTGAGTCCAGGAAGAGCTGCTCTATGGACTCGGCGCTTGCCTCATTGCTCCCTCCAAGATCGGCTTTGGAGGCCGATCCTCCGTGCGCAAGCCCGGATACAGATCCGCCATAGCTGTTTGTGGCCTCAAGCGTGGATGTCCCGGATGCATGTCCGCTTGCCAGGGCATCATAGCCCTGGCCTGAGGCTTTTTTCAGGCCGACCAGGTAGTCCGAATATCCTGTGGCCGTGGCCTCTCCTGTGCCGCTGCCGGAATGAGCCAGTGAAGATGCAATTAATGCGTCGCCGCTGACCTTGAAGACATTGGCAGTCGAGGCATCTATTTGTGCCCTGGATGAGACCTCTGCATATGCATCGGCCTGGCCAAGAGTGCTGGTCTTGGTCACTGCGGCCTTCACTGAGATCGAGTCGTAGTTCAGAGTGAGGTCATAATCTCTGGGGGTCGCGCCAAAGCCGGTCTGAGGCCTGCTCTCTGATTTGAGGGTCACAGATCTCTCTGAGGTGGCCGAACCTGCAATGCCCGTAGGGCACAGCGCATGGGCCCAGGCGCCCATGGTGAGGCTGTAGACATTTGTCCCGGGCGTCGCTATCACAAAAGAATCTCCTTCAGCTGTAGATCCACTGGTGGCTGTATTTGTTCCAGTGCTCTGAATCTCAACTGCATATGACGAGGCGATTAAAAAAAAGATGCACATCGAAAGTATTGAGAGTTTTTTTTAAAGCTTGGTTCATTATCAATCTCCGAATTATGGTCCAGTCGGAGATTGAAGATCCTCATATTTAACCATTGGCAATCAGGATAGAATGACATGAAAATTTTGATCAAGTGATTGATAGATGCCCTTTATTTGCATTTGATCAGGTGATTCTTTTGAGCGATTTCAGCAGCCCCTGAGCTGAATGGAGGTGGCCCACGCCAGTATCATGATTAAGTGCGGCAGGCCACGGTCCAATATGCTCTGGACTGTTTTTTTGAACAAATTGATTGGAATCGAAAGGCTCAGTAGCCCAGCCTATCATTTATCAGTATCAGTGTGACTCTCCCCTTCTTCCGCTCATTTCTAATCATGGCGCACTTTGCGACACTGCTGTGTGCACCCTGGGCCCTGTTTATGCGGGCGTCCTCCAGGGGATAGGCGTACTCCTTTATCCTCTGCAGCGCCTCATCCTCTGATGAGACTATCTTGTTGACTCCGCTGACAAGGATCAGGTTTCTGGCACCAAACAGCCAGGCTCCTGTACGGCTGCCGGTGGCATCACAGGCCGCAACCATTCCTGTCTTGGAGATTGCATTGACCCCTGAGAGGAAGTAATCGGCAATGATGGATCTGCGCCTGAGCTCATCTCTCCTGGCAGGGTCGCTCTCGGAGTCAATGGCCTGGCGCAGGTTCTTCCAGGGGCTCTTGTCGGACCTGACAAAGTCCTGGTAGCCGATCTCTATAAGAGTGGTGGATGAGCCGTTCATAACCTCAGCCCCCGCAGGGATCAGCTCTTTTATCTTCTGCAGAGCCTCATCACCATCGGCACCGCGTATGACTTTGATCTTTGCGTTCTTCTCCAGGGCCTCTGCAGTTGCAGCTATCTCCTCTTCAGAAGGCATGCGGTTCCATCTGCCTGAATCGACATTGAGGCCGGGAAGCAGGTTGGATGCGCTCAGCTCAGTGACTTTCCCCATCAGACCACCGAAGTCTGATATTGGTCTGCTGATGATATTATAGATTGTCTTCGTGCGCACTTAGAATGTCTCATCCATATCAGTTTGCTGGCAGGAGATGTCACCACAACTGCAATCTTCATTGCAGCATGCCCTGACGCATTCATTCATCTGTCATTCATCCATCTGCCGCAGTACATACAGCATTGCCACAACCGCTGCTCCATTGAAAAGACCGCCTCATTCTGCGATTTTCAGCACCTATATATAGCCGGTGATATGAACCAGATAGAACTTTGCTTAATGGGTGGGATAATGAGCGTTGATAAAAGGCTTTCCAGCACATCGAAGATCGATAAAGCGGCGTATGTTGCGGTCATAATCCTGATTTCACTGAACCTGTTCTCCAGCATCTGTGGTGCCCAAACCAGTCCGGGAGTAGCCAATCCTGCGAGTGCTCAGGTGATCGCATATCCCTCTGAGATCAGTGCCGGCATAACGCCTGTTGTCTTTGAGAACCTTGAGAGCGCCAGGCTCGTGCTCACAAGGCCCAGTGAATCCAGCCTCATTCCATATGATAAACGCGGCTTCAATCAATCCGTAGAGGCATCGATAGCCTGGTGGATGAACCCCAAGTTCGCAGATAACACCACTGAATATAGGAGATACCTGAGGGAGACTGATGAGGGGCGGGAAAAATTATATTCACAAGAGACTTAAATATTCTACAACTTCATAACCAGAAGTCTGGATATAGCCGAAGAGAGATCAACTTTGAATGAGACGCTGATACTTTTCAGGGGCATCTCTGGAAGCGTTGTCAGCAGAGTTATCAATAATTCAGAGTACTCTGAGCCTGCGTTTGCCTCAACGGCCTATGATATCGCTGTGAGCCTGGACATCTTTGGCCCGAGGACCGCTGATGGATACCAGAACGTCCTAGTCATGCAGGGCTTAAAAGGAGAACATGCGCTGTTCATCAATGATGACGAAAGAGAGTTCCTGATTCCCAGAGGCTCTAGATGGGCGGTCATCAAGGCAGTAAATATTGAGAAGCTGGATGTAAACGCCGATTTCATCTTACATGGCTGCACAAGCAATGTTCATCAGTTCGAGAAGGTCCGGCTCATATATGTAAAGGAGATCAGGAGTCCCGCAGTTGCATTGGCCATGTCAGCTTCCATCAAGTAACCAGGATGAAAAATGAAGAGCTGAAACCAGAGGTATCCCAATGGGCGAGAAAAAGAAGAGCCGTTTCATTGCAGATGAGGAAGACATAGTGATCACTGGACGCCATAAGCCCACAGAGCAAGAGTTGAAAGAGGCCGATCAGGTCTTTGACAGGATCCTGAAGGATAAGAAGCCTAAAAAGTGAGTCTTGCCAAGCAAAATCGTTTGGCAAACACTGTAATTCGGGGCTGATCAAGAGCGCCAAACAAGAAAGGCCAGTACGACTTTCTTGGTATGACTCTATGCCCCGGGCCTCTGGCGCCGTACCCCCTAAAGCGCGTCTTCGGGGAACATTTATGTTTCTGGGCAGCTCTGGCTGTAAGCTGTTCCATGGATGCGGTAGCATATCCTTCAATGCACGCAGCACGGGGTCAGGGGTGGCCGGCCGCGGCCAAGAGCTTCAGCCCGGGGCATATGGTATGGCATCACCCAAAAGATCGAGCATGCCATTTTGAAATGATTTGATCCTCGATACAGCATCCAGGCATTACATTCTTTTATCTGTTGAGCCCATTATCTAGGACTTGGAGGTTTTGGCTATGGATAGTGCGGTCTATTTTGCAGATGCCCGGGCGCGCAGCGAGAGGGAGAGCAAGATCAGCAAGGTCCAGAAGCTCTTTGATGCCGCGGGTCTTGGCGGCCTCATAGGCAAGGGCAGTCTGGTTGCAGTGAAGGTACACTTCGGAGAGATCGGGACTGATGCCTTCATAAGCCCAGTGCTGGTCAGGCAGGTTGTAGATAAAATAAAATCCCTGGGCGGGAAGCCCTTCATAACCGACACCAGCACCCTCTACGGCGGAGGCAGGTCGAACTCTGTGGACCATACAACGACGGCCATCAGCCATGGCTTCGACTACTCTGTGCTTGGAGCGCCTGTGATCATTGCTGATGGATTAAAAAGCAGGAGCTATGGGCAGATAGACATAAGCAAGAACCATTTCAAGTCGGTCAAGATTGCCAGGGACATTGTGGATGCCGACTGCATGATAGTCCTCTCTCACTTCAAGGGCCACCTCCTCTCTGGCTTTGGAGGCGCCATAAAGAACCTGGGCATGGGCTGTGCCCCTGCCATAGGCAAGTCAGAGCAGCACTCTGCCAGGCCCATATTCAAGCCCGAGCTGTGCGTCGGCTGCAAGGAGTGCGTCAGGGTCTGCCCGAACTCTGCAGTCACTGTCGAGACCAAGATCTCAAATATAGACTACAACGCCTGCGCCGGTTGCGGCGAGTGTCTGAGGGTCTGCCCGGCACACGCCCTGGACTTCGACTGGGCCGTCCAGATACCGCCGTTCATGGAGCGCATGGCCGAGTATGCATACGGCGCAGTCCAGTCCAAGCGCGGAAAGATCGGCTTTATGAACTTCCTCCTGAACATCACGCCTGACTGCGACTGCCTGCCCTGGTCCGACTCGCCCTTCGTGCAGGACATAGGCATCCTGGCCTCGCTTGATCCGGTGGCCATAGACCATGCCAGCTATGACCTGGTAAACAAAGAGCCGGGGTTTGCAAACTCGCTCCTGCAGTCCAACCTCGGGCCGGGACAGGACAAGTTCAAGGGCATATGGAGCTACACAGACGGGATGCACCAGATAGAGTACGGCCAGAAAATAGGGCTGGGGAACAAGGATTACAGGCTTGTGGAGGTCTGAGCATGGACAAGACGATGGTGGACAGGAAGAGCGTCGTTCTGCTATGCGGAAGCCCAAGGCCTCAGGGCAACACCGCCCAGATTCTCCAGGAGTGCGCCAGGTCTATAGAGGCCAGGGGCATAAAGGCCAGTGTCGTCTCACTGGCAGGAAAGAGGATCGAGTCCTGCAGGGCTTGCTATGAGTGCCGGGAGACTGGCAGGTGCTCCATAGATGATGGATTAAATGAGATCATAGACCAGGTCAGGGATGCCAAGGGGTTCATAGTGGCGGCGCCGGTCTACTTCGGGACTGCTCGTGGGGACGTCATGTCTGCGCTTCAGAGGATAGGCATGATCTCCAGGGTCAAGGATAGGTTCCTGACTGGAAAGATCGGGGGGCCAATAGCCGTGGCCAGGAGGGGCGGGCACACAGCCTCGGTACAGGAGATGCTCATGTTCTACCTGATCAACGACATGATAGTACCAGGATCGAACTACTGGAACATGGTCTTTGGAGAGCGTCCCGGTGAGGCCTTAAATGATGCTGAAGGTATGAGGACGGTCATACACTTCTCAGAGAACGTGGCCGATCTTGTATCAAGGCTGGGCTGATGCAATGGCTGGTTTGATTCTGGACCCAAGATCCCTGGTGGTGCTGAACCTGGCAGCCCAGGTAGTGCTGATCGCAGCCCTGGCTGCAGCAACATACCTGGCCAGGAATAAGAAGTTCAAGCAGCACTGCAAGGTCACCAGGGCTGCCTTTCTGGCACAGGTCGTGCTGGTGCTGGGCATAATGCTCGCACCCATGGAAGTTTACCTGAACCAGCCGGCCCTGTACTGGGAGGTGCTTGCCCACCACTCTCTGGGGCTGGTTACTCTGGCGCTTCTGATATACATCAACCTGGTATTCATGAGAAAGATCAAGCCCGTGCATCTCAAGAACAGCCTGGCCATGAGGCTTTGCCTTGCTGCATGGGTCGCGGCACTGGTCCTGGGACTGCACATGTATGCCAGGATTTATGCCTGATCTCCATTGATCTTTTATGCAGGCATACACGGCCGGGCCGCTACCATGAGCCCTTCAGCACTGCCGCTCGACCTCGCTCTTGCAATCTCATCAGGACCCAGAAGAGCTCATAAGAAATTCTCGATCCTGATTGCAGCCAAATTCCTGCGAGCCCTCGATCAAAAAGCCATCGCCGTCAGCCTGGGGCCTTATACCCGAGCTCTCCAGCCTTTTCAATGGCATCCCTGGACTCGTCATCCTTGCCGAGCACCTGCAGTGACAGCCCTCTGTAGTAGGTGACCACCGCATCCCTGGGGTTGATCTCCAGTGCCCTGTCATAGCACTTGAGCGCCTCATCATGCCTTCCAAGCGCAGCCAGGACAGCGCCCTTGGTGCCCCAGCACGTGGCGACATTGGGGTTGGCATTGAGCTCCTCATCTGCTGCCTTGAGGGCCTCTGTAAATGTAGCCTCTGCCTCAGCGCTCTTTCCAAGAGCTGCCTGGGACTGGCCCTTGAGACACAGACAAAATCCGGCCAGAGGCGGTCCCAATTTCATAGCCATGTCATAGCATTTGATGGCATTCTCATGGTCGCCCTTTGCAGCCAGTGTACCGCCCTTTCCCTGCCAGGCAGCAGCCAGGCTGTCATCTATCTCCAGAGCCTTATCATAGGATTTCAATGACTGGTCGTACCCGCCCTGAAGATACTGGGCATCGCCTTTGCTGGACCGGGCCTGGGCCAAGTCAGGATCAAGCTTCAGTGCCTGGTCATAGCACTCGATTGCATCTGCATAGTTGCTTGAGTCTGCCAGAGCCAGGCCCTCTTCCAGCCATTGCCCAGCATCCTTCTGCCCAGACCCCTGTGCAGATAAGGCCGCAAATATGATTAGAAAAACTATCACAGGTCCCATAGTACACCTCAGCCAGAGGCTAATGGGACCTGATCCTAAAATGTTGTCGGTCTGATTACAGATGGTGCCAGAGAGATTTGTTCTTTCCCTTCACTCCATCTCCTCATCCACGATCTCTTTAGGAGCCAGAAGCAGCTCATTGAATAGCAGTATCTCAATTACCTGTGACACATAGCGCCTCTGCTGGTACCTCTGAATATCCTCATGCATCCTCAGCTCGGCATCTATCTGTACACGAAGCAGGGCCATCCTTATCTCCTGCAGGTCTTCTTCCTTAAGGCGGAGGCAGCAGATATCTGCGAGATGCCTTGGCAGCTTCAAGGGGTCACGCAGCACTCTGGCCAGCAGCTGGATATAGTCCTGGGGCTTCTTCACATCGTCCTGGCCCATTAAGAGCTGAAGGTCCTCGGTTGAAAACTTCTCATTTCCTATGGTTATCCGATCATTGGTCATGCCTTATCTCCTTGAAGGATGGACTCGCAGAGCCTTAAGTCCTCTGTCGTGTTCACATTCACTGCCAGCTCTATCCTCTCTATTATCAGGTGGTAGTCCTCCTGCTCTCTCTCGATATCAGCCCCATCCAGGATGTTTACGCCTGATGGCACTATCAGCTGGCCGTGATAGTTGAAGAGCGAATCCGGCCTCCGGCCGAGGCGGCTGTGGAGCCTCAGAGGCGTATGTACGGACAGGGCCGGCTCATCCCTGGTCTCATAGATCTTTGCAACCTCTTCTATGATCTCAGAGGTCACCAGTGGCAGGTCGGCCATTATGACCATGACTGGCTTTTCTATGCCTGCCTTCTTTACGGCTGTGACCATGTCTGAGATGAAGCCCTGGCCCGGCGTATCTATGACTGGCAGGCCTCTGGATACGGCCCATGATCTGGTGGCAGGAACGCTCTCAGTCACTGCCACGAATATATCCTCGACATTGCTCTCAGCCAGGGCAGAGGTTACATACTCCAGAAGCGGCCTTCCAAAGAGCCTGGCCATGGGCTTCTCGCCCATATTGAGCCTGGTGCCCTTACCACCGGCCATCACAAGAGCATCCAAGGCAGATATCCTCCCAGAGCCAGAGCTGCAGACAGGGCCACTGCCCTGCATACCTCGTTTGTTGCACCTATTCCGTCTCCATTTGAGCCGCCGAAGTTCCTCCTGGATACCAGGATCATGTAGAGCGCAGCCGCCTGCGACAGTGCCAGAACGGCAAGTCCGAGCGCGCCAAGAGCTCCTGCACAGATCAGGGCTGCCAGAACAATCCCTATAGCAAAGTCCTTGCCGGTGCTCCTCTCTATCATCATTTGTCCCAGGCCTTTTTGAAGCGATTCTGAGAACGCCGCAAATGTGATCATGGACTGCTTGGCAGAGACCTCTGCTGCGATCAGCGCCAGAGGCAGGAGTGCAGAGGTCATGCCCGATATGGCAGAGTACATGGCAAGCAGCATCACAGCCATGAATACTCCGGCACCAGTCCCCATATGAACATCCTTCATGGCCGCTATCTTCTTCTCGATGCTACCGTGGGCGATCACTCCATCTCCGAAGTCGGCCAGACCATCTATATGGTTGATCCCGCACAGTTTATAGATTGCGATGATGACTAAAATGGCCACGAGGCCCTGGGGCAATGCCCGGCCTGCCAGATAAGCCAGGGCTGCAAGGATTATGCCCAAAATCAGGCCCACCACATTGAAGAGGTAGACGTGCTTCATGAGCGCCTCTATCCCCTCCATTGAGATGCCGACAGGTATGGTTGTGAGGAAGCCGAAAGCCGATTTGAGAGCAAAGGCCGTCTGCCTCAGCTAGAACACCGCCCTGGTGTACATATTGGCAGAGACGCCGCCGATCAGGCCGCCTATGATGTCGTCCATGAACGGACCCAGGGTCCCCAGTATGCCGGGCTTGGCTTTATCATACCTGACATAGTCGAACATCCCTTTGTAGCCGCCTATATACTTGGCAATGGCAAGTCCAAGAACCTCATCGGCTATGAGGCAGGTCAGGTCGTTATCGTAATCGGATTGCTTGAGGTTTGGCAGGGACTCCTTCTTGCCCTCAGCCTCCAAGAGGACGCCTGCATATATCAGCAGTGCGAGGTTTGGGTCTGCAAGGGCGATCTCGAGCTCCCTTCTGAAGACCTGCTCAGCCTTATCGCGAGTCTCAACCCCCGGGTGAGGGAAGTAAAGCTCCAGGGCTGAGGCCACTATCTCATCAATGGATATCCCCATCTCCGACAGCACATCCCGTATATCTCTCACGACCATGGACCTGGACTTTGCACAGCTAGGATAAAAGTATATCTTTGATTTATCTCTGCCTAGCGAAATTATTTAATCTTTTGTGGATGATGACATTAACTGGGGATTTAAATGAAGACTCTGGTCAAGATCTTCGTAGATCACGAGCACCTGGTTAGGGTAATAAATACCTTGACTGCGCTTGGAATCACAGGCTTTTACCTCATTGAATATCAGGGAATGGCACCAAAGACCTGGAAGGACTTCAGTCTCAGCGAAGACCCGGAGCTGGCCCTGGCGGCCATAAGGAACCAGTCCGAGCCTGGAGTCATAGTAAACACCGTGGTGAGCTCTGATCGTTGTGAGAGGCTTATAAAGGAGCTTGAGGAAGCTTTAAAAGGAATAAGGTTTACAATCATGGGGCACAAGGTTACCTCTATAAAGGTGAAAGGGGACTAGATCGCACATGCAAAATCTGAGCAAAGAGGATGTAGAAGCTGCCCTCGACAGCATCAGGAATGCCCTGCGCGTCGAAGGCGGAGATGTCAAGCTAGTGGATATAGTAGACGGGACCGTCCAGGTGAAGCTTCAGGGGTCCTGTGCAGGATGCCCCTTCTCCCAGATGACTCTTAAGAACTTCATTGAGAAGGAGCTGAAGAAGAACGTGCCTGGAGTAAAGAGCGTAGAGGCCGTTTAAGGGCCTTTCTCTGATTTTAGACCTAGAAATAAAAACATTGAAGTATGTTGCTGTAATATATTATGAGGCCGAGAATATGTTTCCAAGCAAGAAGGTTCAGACCTTAATAGGCACCAAGATCCAGGTGGAGATGAAGGGCTCGCCCAGGTACGTACTAGAGGGCATCCTAAACAGCGTGGATGAGTACCTAAACCTCCACCTTCTGGAGACCGTAGAGCTCATAGGTGGAGAGAAGACCAGGTCTCTTGGATCTGTCATTCTCCGCGGAAATAACATCATCCTGATAAGTCCCATAGAATAGGTGTGGATAGATGACTGCTGAGGAGGCTCTTGAGTATATAAAATCTCACCCGGAAGGTGTTCTCCAGAGCGACCTCTGGAAGGCTCTTCTTATCGATTCCCGCAAATGCTCGCGAATCGTGGCAAAGCTTCTAAAGGAGAACCTGATCACACGAGAGATAGAATCCGTAGACGGAATCAGGACCTATAGGCTCTATTACGCAGATAGGACCCCAATAAGGCGCTTCCAGCCTCTCCTGGCAGTCGATATCTTCGAGCCGTGCGCTGGCTGCATAGAGGAATGCTCGCCAGAGCATTGCGCAAAGCTCAGTGAATGGATCTTTGCAATAGTCCTCGGCGAGCCCGAGGATGTGCTCGATCTCGACGAAAGCGGCGAGAAAGAAGATATTAAGCTATAGGTCAACTACCACGGCCTGAAGGCCGTGGCTTGGTCTAATTTAATTCAAGAGTTTGGCGGGCTTGAAAAGCCAGCTTTATCCTCTTTGGCCTGTTGACGAGGCCTCTACTGATTATCTCCTTAGCAGGGGAGTCCCCAGCTACATTTCTGAGGATGCTCAAAGAACCATTGACATCAGCATTGATCAGGGTTCCAGTCGTGCTCTTGAACAGCCCGCGCTTGATCCTTCGCGTTTTGCCGTATGGCTGATCTCTAATCTCATCTAGAGCCAGAGCATCTGTTCTGCTGGTATAAGCTTCATCAACGAGGTGGTACAATATGCCAAACCTCTTGCATTTGGATTCCAGCTTTGCCTTGAACTTGCCATATGGGATCTGCACGAACTCCTGGTTATTCTTCTTGCCATGGTTGATATGCTGCTTGATGCCGCCGAGTTCGCCTATCAGGACATTTCCTATCCGGTTGGCCAGACAATGCTTAATGATATAGTTGACTGCCTGGTTCATGAACTCGACTATCTTATTTCCGCGTCTCCATGCAAGCCTGTACTGCCTTTGCGTTGGCTCTTTAATTCCTTGCATATCCTTGATGCTCTGCAATTCAGCGTTCCTTTTGTTGTACCACTGGTTGATTGATTTGATATACATACCATCGA
>DATMZB010000165.1:0-3191 GCA_035560655.1 Methanotrichaceae archaeon
GAATTTTATACAAAACAGGAGTACGAGCCTCTCATCAAAGAAAAGCAGAGGCTAGAGGAGGAACTGCAATCCCTGCACCAAAGATCGAAGGATATATTGACTACTCTGGAGCTCCTGCTCCCAGATTGCAGTATTCGACCAGAGAATGATGCATCATATGATTACTCTTATCCTGGGTCATCTGGACCTGCCAATCAGTTTAAGATAAACCTGCAAGATGGACCAATTTATGCTGAGATGGTCGATGATCGAGCCTCCTTAGAGGTCAAGACTCCTACTGTGACCGTCTCCTCTGCTGGCAGGAATGCGTTTACAGTGTATCAGGATTCATCTACTGGCAACACCATGGTCTTCGCTGATCAAAATCCCGTCCAGGTTCAGCCCAATGGTGGCATTCAGCCATTCACATTGGATGGAGGCCAGGCAGTTTTGGTGGACCAGAATGAGATTGTAGATATAGGACCCTCAAGGTCATCGCCGGGAGGAACGATTATACCAGCCGCTGGGCCTGTTGCCATTGGTCCGGTTGCCGGAGCAGGCTCTGATCCACAAATTCCAGGCATGGCCAGCAGCCCTCTGCAGGAAGGATGCTATAGAGACCCTCAAACCGGTGATATAATCTGCGTTGATTCTCGTGGGGAGCCCGTGAACCAGAAAGGTTCATCGACCTCAGAAGCAGGGATGCAAGGAGGATGCTATGCAGATCCTCAAACTGGCGAGATAGTCTGTGTTAATTCCAGCGGTGAATCCACAAACCCGGAAGGAACTTCTACCTACGAAACAGGGATGCAAGGAGGATGCTATGCAGATCCTCAAACAGGTGAGATAGTCTGCGTTGATTCCAATGGAGCGCCATCAAGCTCAGAAGTAGTGGTGTCAACTACCCCGGCCTAAAGGCCGTGGCTTGTATCTCAGCGAAAAGTCTGGATATGATTGGCCGGTTGACACAAAGCTGGCGAAGCTCTGAGGTTTCACAGACTTCCCTCTACCTGGCGGCCTGTCTTGCCTGGAAGATTCAAGCGCCAATCTTCCTCTGCTATGTTGCCATGGCCATGCCAAGCAAGACGGTTGATCCACATTCGCCGTCTCTCTCTTCAGGATCTGTGAAGAGTGCCCTACCTCAAAAGAGGCGTGGATCATGCCTCAGAATGGTTACTGAGGGGTGTACTGATGTTGATTTGCGAGAAGATATAGATATTGGTAGAATCAGGGAAGGGCTCTACATCCCCGGCCTGAAGTCCGGATCTTTCACCCTTCTTCACTACCCATTGAGATAAAGAGGGTGCTATACAGATCCTGACAAAGGTCAGTTCGTCTGCGTGGACTATGAATGATTGGCTGGAGAGCAGTGAGTGGGAAGGAAAGCTGTTACCAAGGGCTCTCCTACTTTTATCGTTGAGAACTGCGCTTTAAGCACCTTTGGCTCCAAAAAGCATAAACCATTAGACATTCATAATATTATGCATGAAACTCCTTGTGCTCGTACTGTTCTTAGCGTTGTTATCCGGGGCGGCATCAGCCGCAGTTCCTCAATGGGTCCAGCCTGGTACCTCTGCAACCTACCATATGATCTCTGGAGGCTGGGCTGGTGGCGCTCCCACTGCAAATAATGCCGCCGAGACCTACATAACAAACCAGGCAAATGAGGTCACAGCCGATGGCACCACAGGCACAGCTTCTGTCTACAACCCTCTCACTGGCCAGACCGATGTCCAGCAGGTCACCTGCCCTGACGGCGGTCCAGCCTGTCTGGGAAGGTTCTGGCTTGACCCAAATGATCCAGCAGGGTCTTTCCTGGATGAGACAGGCGTGACCTACACAGTGATGAACGAGATGGCCTACTCAGCAGCCGGCAGGAACTGGGACGCCACAATGATGGCCTACCAGAACCCGGGAAGCGGCGTGACCTACTCTGTGATCTACGATACCAAGTCCGGTCTGGTCCTGTCTTACTCCCACGAGTATCCCTCAGAGAAGATATATCTGACACTGCAGTCGACAAACGCAGTGGTCTGATGAATGGACTGCCATTCTGGGTATTCCATCATCTTTTTTCATCAATACCTGGAGGCAATTGCCCTGAGACGAGGAGCAGGTTTGTCAGGACGGAAGCTGATTTATCATAGATAGTCCTGATCGTAGTGATCCATATGTCTCCAAGCAATTACCTTAGGGTGGGATCGATAGCATTCATCCTCGCTTATATGCTGGCATTGGGAGCATCTGCACAACCAGTAGACGCACAGCCAGCAGCTGCCCAGCCAGCTCAAGATCAGGTCACCCTCCTCGATCCATTGGTCGAGAGAGGAAACAGGATCGTGCCCTCAAATTTGAGCATCGACTCAAGTGCTTTTACAAATGCCGGATGCAGCTTTGAAGGCGGCAGACTCGATTGCAGCATAGCAGGGCTCGACCAGCAGTTCAATTGCTCTTCTATATACAATGCTTCAAATGATCTTGGCGGCCTCTCTCCGAAGCTGCCTATAGCCGAATGCCTCTTCCAGGGCAGTGACTACGCATCCAGCCCGGATGAGGGCATAGTCAGAACCGGATGCCTGATCCCATTTTACAGGAGGTACATAGTCAGGCTGGATGGAGAGTTCAGGTCCATAAGCACCAAAGAGGAGTTCATATCTCTGTTTGCGCCTGTAGAGACGCCACAGGAGGCACTCAGCTTTGCAGTGGCATTGACGAACTCATTCTCCAAGTACGACGCCTCCAGGCCTCAGAGCTACTTCCCTGTAGTGAAGTACATCGAGCCAACCTATGTTGAGGATGAGAAGAACGGGGCGTATAAGGTCCACCTCTTCCAGTCAGAGTACTGTGGCTGCGGAACTCATCCCATATATGCTGTCGATTACCTGGTCACGAGGGATGGAAATGTAACTGAGGCAGATCGACAGAAGGTCTTCGATAGCTCTAACGATATATGCATTGATTGATCGCCCCATTGCTCTCTTAGATCTTCCAGGGCTCTAGGATTAGGCCTTCATCTTTTTATTGATATGAATTGCCCGGGAGCACAGCGGGCAAAATTGAGAGGAAGATGAAAAGCTGTGGAATCTCTCACCATTTTGATGGGTCGAACTCAGACCCTGCCTCTTTATTCAAGGTTCCGTATCCAGCCTCGACCACCATCTTGTTGAAGTTCCTCTTCAGATCCGGGCCGCCGGGGCTGTACAGATAGACCA
>DATMZB010000166.1:0-15902 GCA_035560655.1 Methanotrichaceae archaeon
GCAGACCATCAAACGATATCAGGCATGGCTATCATCATTTTTATGTATTCCTTGACGTAGGGGATCTCCTTGGAATAAACCGGCTTCCAGTTTTCATCGATCAAGAGCTCCCAGTCGCTTCCCCTTTTTCCATAATCCAGGAGTTCTTCAAGGGTATAGTTTCCAGAGCTTATCCCATCACTCCTGTTCTCAGCAAATCCGTAGAAGAACCTCTTTTCAGGATCGAACTCGGCCAGGTACCAGTTCAGCTTCTTCTTGGGATTCCAAACATGGAGATGAATCCATTCCTCACCAAGCCAGTTGCGATTGGTGATTCCGGGCAGTTTCTTTAACTCTTCAATGCTCACGTCGCGCAGCTTCTTATCCATGCAATATCACATTCATCAGGACTGTTCTCAAGCTTAAATAGATGAGCTTGCCCTTGATGTTTTATAGGCGCTCTCAATCTGAGGCTCAAGTAAGCATTCTTCGTGGCCCGCTTTAGGGCTAACAGATAGCAGATACCAGTGCCAGGGGCTCAATGGAACTGAACTCAAAAACGCTAAACCTAAGCCTCAGCGCATCTTGCACTTCTTCCCGTACTGAGGGCACCTGGTATTTGTGCAGGCGCTCTGCCGTGAGGCCTCTGTCAGGTCCATGAGGAGCAGGTCAAGCCTGGAGATCAGCTCAGGGTCCTTCGAAGCCGCCTCTGCATCAGATATGGCCTTCTCCACCCTGCCTTTAAGCTTAAGGGCTTCCATCTTCTGCCCCTGGACAGATTTGGCCTGAGATTCCAGCTCATCTGCAAGAGCATTCCATGAGTCCATGGTCTAATCGTGCCCCTGCGGAATAAGACGATTTCTATCGGCCTGGACGACGTGCCCTCAGATCAACCTCTAGCCCAAGCACTTCTACAGCGCCGTGATAGACATCCTCGGCTATCATTGCGCACCCCCTGGCAGCCGAGCATCCAGCAAGCGGCTGTACCTCGCGTCCCAGGAGATTTGAGACCCTTCCCTGTATAAGCCCTGCCGGGCTTCCTGCCAGATATAGCGTGGGTTCTGGAGACCCCAAGTCCCTTAGAAGAACCATAAAGGCGCTGATCTCCATGGCCGCGAACAAGGCCAGCGATTCCAGTGCAAATGATCTGGTAGATTCATCGCACTTCTGCAGGGATTTTTGCCCAAGCTTCGTCAGGATTCCTCCGCAAGAGAAGGCCTGGTTGGCGGTCATAATCCCTGCATCAACTCTTCTTATGGCCTCCACATCAAGCGGCCCCTGGATCAGCCCAGGGGCGAAGATTGGAGCATCTATGGCCCCTACGATCCTGCCGTTAATGATGCCGAATGTGACTGTATTGGAGCTGGCATCGCATACTACGAAGTCAGATATCCCGCTCCTGAATATGGAATAAGCCAGCCCCACCTTCTCAGGGCTCATGCCGTGAGAGAAGACCTTGAGCCTGGGGTCGATATTGCTTCTACGGTGGATGCCTGGAAGCAGTATCGCAGGCCAGCCCGTGGACCTCATTGCCTCAAAGACTCGAGTCCCTCCGCCTACATGGGACCCGGCACCGTCCTGCTGAAGGAGGCCACGGTTGGGCGCATCCTCCAGCCGCACAATCTTATCCAGGCCGTCGCCCATGGAATAGCTGAGTGCCAGAAGATCGACTTTCTCCTGGCCCAGGTGCCCAAGCAAGAAGTCTACTATCTCAACAGAAGAGAGCCTGGATGCATCCACTCTTGGCAGCTCTGCGCACTGCCCGGAAGATGTGGCAAACCTTATGGCAGTGGTCCCGTGGTCTACTCCAATGAACATGGCATCAGCCCAATTATCCTCTTGGCCAGGCTGAGGCTATCCGCGCCCGTCTTCATAAGAGTATCCACTCTCAGGCATTCGCCCTGGTAGCTGCTCTCCTGGCTGACAACGAAGAGATCCACATGTCCGAGGAGCTCCGCCACGCCACGGTCATCTGTCGGGACACCCATAGCCCGCATGAACTTAGCTGCCGGGCCGCTGAAAGGCTTATCGCCTGCCAGGGGACTGACTGCGACCACGTACTTGTCCTCAATCATGCTCCTGATGCCCGGCAGTGCAAGTATCGGGCCAATGCTTGTGACTGGATTGCTCGGTCCTATTAAAACCGTATCTTCTCTGGACAGGGCTTTCACAAATCCGGGGCTGGGCCGGGCACGGTCTATTCCCTCCAGCCTGATTGACCTGACATCCGGTGTGCCCTTTAGCCCCACCCAGTACTCCTGTAAGTGCATCTCGCCTTCCTCTGTAGTGATCATGGTGGACACAGGGTCATCGGACATGGGAAGGACGGCCTGCTTTATTCCCAGGGCATCGGCAAGTGCTGTAGTGGCATCGCTGAGGCTTTCACCTCGGCGGATGAGCTCTGATCGATATATGTGGGTTGCGCGGTCAAGGTCGCCCAAAGAGAGAAGCTCATTAAATCCCATGCTCTTTAAGCGGTCATGTGTATGAAAAGTATCGCCCCTGATGCCCCACCATTTCGACTCATCTGCAAGGCCAGCCAATGTGTATAGAACAGTATCCACGTCTGGTGAGATCAGGTTTCCTGAAGCCCAGATGTCTTCGGCGGTGTTGACAATGACAGTCAGACTTCCTGGGTCTAGGATCTGCTTTAGGCCCGCAAGGAGCTTTGGGGTGCCCGTGCCTCCGCTGAGGACTATCAACTTAAACCACCATCAAATTGGGGATCCATTTAATCAGAGATCTATCAAATTAGAGATCCACTAAAACGAATCAGAGGTCCAGCACCACCATGCCGGTATTTAAAGAGGCGATCTCCTCTTCAGTGAGCTTGGTCCGGACTGCCTTTTCAGAGGCTATGGCGCTGTTTCCAAGAGGATCTTCCAGCACCAGCGTGACCTTGGACCTGCCCTGGCGTACGAGCCCAATGATCTCCAAGATCTCCTCGCCTCTTTTGGTGCGGTCAGGATCCTCGGCCTCCCTGGCTGTGCGTGTGGCAAACTCGACTATGCCTTCGATGCGGTCCAGGATGCCCTCTGCATTGGTGATATAAGACTCAGAGGCACACCCTGGCTCTATATTCACACCTAGCTCAGGGATCTTTATTGTGCCGCTGGAGGATCTTATGACCCTGGCATCCAGGTCGTCTACAGACTCCAAAGCGAGAGAGTACCTGGAGGGCTCCTTGCTGCTCAGAAGTATGGTATCGGCATGCCTGAAGCCGCAGGTGCAGTTGCCTGTGACTATCATCGCCTCTCCGAAGTAGGGTATCTCCCGGGTCTCCCAGTCAAAAACTATCTCAGAGCAGCACATGGGACAGCTTGCCGTGGTGGATAGCTTCACTCCTCTCCTCCAACAACCCTATCACGGTCTATCTTTATGCCGCCAGGCACTATGATTATGAGATCCTCGCTTATGCCTGCGATGTCTCCTGAGATCTCATCGACGGCACGTCTGAGCTCATCAATGGCCTTGTCCAGGGCTGCCTGGTCTCTCTTGATCCCGGTTATATCTACCACCACTATATTTCCAGAGTACAGCTCCTGCTTGATCTCGGGAAGAGAGCCAAGGCTTGAAAGCTCTGCCATCCTCAGCATCATCTCCGATGACCTGCGAACCTCCTCGAACTGTCCCAGGTCCACCTCGGCATACTCGTCCTCCCCAGACCTGCCTATAAGCTTGTCCAAAAAGTTAGCCATCTTCCACCTCAGGGAGAAATATGTAGGATTATATTTAGATCTGACGTCACTGCATATCAACTAGCTTCAAGCCTGCCAGTCCCATTAGCACTATGAAGAGAGCCGTCACTATGGCATAGCCAATAGACCGCGTTCCTGCAGGAGCCGCCATCTCAACCACTACTAACAGCACAATCATCAGCGCTACCAGGCCGGCGCTTATGCCGATCTCCAGCGATTTAGTCACCATTACATCACCCAAATCTTCTCAGGCCGTCCGCACCTGCCAGGGCGCTCACAAGCCCGGATGTGTATCTTCCATACCATCCCTTAAGAACATATCCTGGATAGACTGGCAGCCTCTCTCTCAGATCGAACTTTCTCCCAAGATCCTCCAGGCCCGGCCAGGCGCGCCCAGGATTGATCCAGTCAGGTGTAACAGAGCTTATCCCGCCGAGGTCGTTCGCGCCCGCTTCCAGAAACGGAAGGGCATCGAGGAGGTTTGGAGGTACCTGTATTGCCACATCGTCAGGCAGTATCGCCCTTGCCTGAATGACTGCATCCAGCACGTCTTCGTGGGCAGGAGCCCTGGTAGAGGCCATGGGCGTGCCGGGCTTTGGGTCGAACGGCTGTACTATGACCTCCTGAATATGGCCGTATGTCTCGTGGATCTGAGATATGGCCCGCAGTGCATCGAGTCGATCAGACCTGGACTCTCCTATGCCCACAAGAATGCCTGTGGTGAATGGAATCCGCAGTTTCCCTGCCAGGGCCATGTATTCCAATCTGACCTCGGGACTCTTCTGGGGCGAGAGCCTGTGAGCATCTATACTGGCTGTGGTCTCCAGCATCAGACCCATGCTGGCGTTGAAAGGAGCCAGGCATTTTAGATCATCGGCCTGAAGCACGCCTGCATTGGTATGAGGCAGTAGACCTGATTCTATTGCCATCTCGCAGAGCTCAACCAGATGATCCATCAGCTCAGCCCGGCCTGGAGATCCTGGAACCACCCAGGGGCGCTCGCCCATGGAAAAGAGCGCCTCTGTGGCGCCAGATCTGACTCCAGCATCCATGAGCTCTTGGGCCGAGTCACGGGAGATCACACTGTACTGGTCCAGGTCCCTGCGAAATGTGCAGTAACCGCACCTGTTTGAGCAGAGGTCTGTCACAGGAATGAATACGTTCCTAGAGTAGGTCGCCCTCTTGAGGATCTGATCCGTGGTAGTCATGTGAGCCCCGAATTTTAATGAGTCCCGGTTTCAATTGGAGAATGTACTTTGCCACATATCACATATAGGTATAACTGACTGAAAACTGGCCTCCGTGCCTTTTTGTTAGCATTTACTGCTGGTTAGTCCTTCTTTGGCTCCGCATTGAACCTTAACCAATCCCTTGACAGCATAAAGATAAAAAAAGGAGAGCAGACAGATGTGGGAGCGCCACTTTCAACCCATAGCGCTCAATGTATCTTTTATACATCTCATTTGCTCAAAGGCGACTCATCCATGCCTAGGAATGTGAGCGCGTTCTCACCGTACTCGACTGGTGCATAATGGGACCCTACATGCGGGAGTCCCTTGAACCGCACGAGCCACGAGCCGTTGATTTGCCCGGCCATCCTGACAGAAATCGGATCAGGAGTCAGAACATCTTTGGTGCCCACAACGATCATGACATCCTTCTGGATGCCGGAAAGGCCGTCATAAGACCCGTTCCACACTAGGTTTGCCCGTGCCTCTTCTCGGATGCCCTCGGACAGGGTGGAGTTGTTGGCAGCCGCCTCAATGATCCTTCTCAGTATTCGGGTCTCCGGAATCCTGATGCTGTATGCGTTGGAATCCAGGATCAGCTTTCGCACTCGCTCAGGATGATCTATTGCCAGCTGCTGCGATATCGAGGACCCCATGGAGACCCCGTATACATTCATGCTGTCATAGCCCAGAGCCTGGATCAGCGCAGCAGCATCGTCTGCGTACTGGCGAATAGATGGCGTCGCATTATTGTCGCTGCTGTATCCCATCCCCCGGTGGTCATAGGCATAGACATGATATTTCGTGGCAAGGATGCCAATGAATGTCATGTTCCAATCATTAATGGTAGCGCCAAATCCCTCTACCATCAGGAGCGGCTCGCCTGATCCGAATTCGCGGTATCCCAGAGTAATCCCGTTGACCTGCGCATACTTGACGGGAGTTGTGTCGAATGATACTGCCGGATATAGCTGAGCTTCTGTACCTGTGGGCTGGGCTGTGCCCAAGGAGTTCGTAATCTCCACTGCGGCAAGGACGCAGATTGCGGCGGCGATTGCCAGTGCGTAAATGTGTACTTTGTTCATAAAGACAACCCTTGTCCTATTCTCACCTCCAATTGGTGATCCTTTCGGTCATCTCTGAGTTCGACTGCTAAGCCCTCTTTCATTTTGCCATCTTCCATAACCGAGATCACCTGGCATCCAGGGCCGGACCTGACGACTGAAATGTGATAGAACGTCTCACCATGCCTGTAGTGAACCTTGAACGACTCCCAGGACTCAGGCGGGCATGGTGCAAAGCTGAGCCTGCCTGCTTCTTTCTTAAGCCCCAGAAGCAGCTCCACTATAAGCCTGTACATCCATCCCGCAGCGCCAGTGTACCAGGTCCACCCGCCCCGTCCTAAATGGGTTGCCGTGGAGTAAACATCCGCAGCCATAATGTATGGCTCCACCTTGTATACCATGGCTCCCTCCGAGCTTGAGCTGTGATTTATGGGGTTAATCATTGATAGCAGCTCCCAGGCCCGGCCTGAGTCGCCCATGGCCGCAAACGCCATCACAGCCCAGACCGCAGCATGAGTATACTGGGCCCCGTTCTCCCTGACTCCAGGAAGATAGCCTTTGATATACCCCGGTTCCAGGTCGGACTTATCGAAGGGCTGGTCAAGAAGCTGTATCAGGGCGCCATCCTTTCTGACCAGCCTCTCATGCAGCGACCTCATGGCCTGCCTGGACCGTTCCTCGTCTTCTGCCCCGGACAGGACCGACCAGCTCTGAGCTATGGAGTCTATCTGGCATTCTGGATCGCTCTCAGACCCCAGAGGCCTGCCGTCATCGAAGTACGCCCTGCGGTACCAGCTCCCGTCCCATCCACTCTCTTCTATCTTCTGGCGCAGGGCCGAGGCCTGTGCGTGGCAGAGGTCGGCCAGAGTCTGGTCCTCTTTCCTTGCTGCAACCTCTTCAAAGCTGTCTAGTACATGGCACAGGAAGAAGGCCAGCCATACGCTCTCGCCCCTTCCCTCATGCCCCACTAGGTTCATGCCGTCATTCCAATCTCCCGAGCCCATGAGTGGCAGGCCGTGAGCGCCGAACTTCAGGCCGTATCTCACGGCCCTGGCGCAGTGTTCATAGATTGTTCCCGCCTCTGCAGACTGCACAGGCAGGTCGTAGTAGGCCTCATCTTCAGGTTTGACAGGCCTTCCTTCCAGGAAGCCCATCCTCTCATCCAGGATGCTGCAGTCGCCAGTGACCTTGGTATATAGACATACAGCCCAGGGCAGCCACAGGTAGTCGTCGGATATGTGGGTCCGAACACCCCTGCCTGAGTGAGGATGCCACCAGTGCTGGACATCGCCCTCCACGAACTGCCTCGATGCACAGCGCATTATCTGCTCCCTGGCAATGCCGGGCTGTGCATAAAGCAGGGCCATCACGTCCTGGAGCTGGTCCCTGAACCCAAACGCCCCGCTGGACTGGTAGTACCCGCTCCTGGCCCAGAGCCGGCATGCCAGGACCTGGTAGATCAGCCAGCCGTTGGTGAGCACATTCAAGGCCGGATCCGGGGTCTCAACATAGACCACTCCAAGCGTCCTGTTCCAGTGCTTCCAGACGGCCTCCAGCTCAGATCTGGCTGGCCCTGACCCACGGAAGCGCTGGACCAGGGACCTTGCCTCGTTCATATCCCGCCCGGACCCGAGGACGAAGACCAGCTCCCGCTCCTGGCCGACCTCCAGGTCGAACCCGGCCTGAGCTGCAAGGCAGGGGTCAAGCGCAGTGCCCACCCTGCCTGACAGGCCCACCCTGGCCATGGCAGCCGGGCTGGATAGAGTGCCATTCCTTCCCAGGAACTCTGTCCTATCTCCAGTGATCTTCTTATCAGGATCATTAACATCAAGGAAGGCGACCCTGTCAGGAAACTCTGTGCTATAGGGGTTTCTTGCAAAGACCGCCCCGGTCCTTGGATCGACCTCGGTTATGATGTGGGCCATGGTCCTTGACCGCACCTCTCCCAGCACCAGCTCGAAGTAGCCCGTGGCTGAGACGCGCCTGTGCCTTCCAGACTCGTTCTTGATCCTGAGCACAGAGAACTTGACAGGAGAGTTAAGGGACACATAGACCCAAAGCTCGGACTTTATGCCTTCTTCAGAGTGCTCAAAGACGCTGTATCCGAGGCCGTGCCTGCATGTGTAGGGCGATCTTCCTCGGGTCGGCAGGGCAGTAGGCGACCAGAAACGTCCGCTATCCTCATCGCGGATATAGAATGCCTCGCCGCTGATATCAGTTACAGGATCATTGTACCAGGGAGTTATGCGGAACTCATGGGAGTTCTCGGACCAGGTGTAGGAGCTGCCACTCTCTGATACTATGGTCCCGAAGTTTGGGTTGGCCAGTACATTGGACCAGGGTGCCGGGGTGTTTTGGCCCTGTTCAATCTTGGTTATGTACTCACGGCCGTCGGATGTGAATCCGCCAAGGCCGTTATAGAAGATCAGGCCTGAAGGAGGCGTTTTCTCCGATGCAGCCTCAGACCTGGCCTTTGCTTCTGTTTCTGCTTCAGACTCAACTTCTGCCTGATCCCTGGCAGGGACCAGCCTTGGGACCAAAACCTCAGCCCTGCCTCTGCCTCTAGCCTGAAGCTGGTCCTCCAGAGTCCAGGCATCTGTTATTATGGCGCTTGCAACTGACTGGATCAGGATCTTTCCCTGATCAGTCATCTGGTCAGCCCTGCGCGCAAATACGCCTCCGGGACGGTCCAGGTACCCGGCCTCTGTGCTGGATGAGATCAGGCCCATAATAGCATCATGAAGCGTCTGCCTGTACCCACCCTGGTCCTCATTCCAGATTACCAGGTCTGCTGACAGGCCCATCATCCTCCAGTAGGCATGGGCCTTTAAAAGCTGCCTTACCAGGTCCAGCCCTGACTGGTCGCTGACCTTCAAAAGGACTATTGGCAGGTCTCCAGAGATGCCGTAGGCCCAGAGGCCTGACTGACCAGAGCGGTTGCTGGATATTATGCTGAAGCTTGCCCGCCAGGTTAAGCTTGGATAGATAACTGCGCTTGCCAGGCGCTCGTATCGCTGTATCTCAGCCTCAGAGGCATTGAGCTGCTGAAGCACCACCTGGCCGTGTGTCCAGGCCAGGTCTGATATCCTCTCTGCCATGCGAAAGTCGCGGTATTTTGCTGCAAGGCCAAGGGCAGCATCCCGGGACCCTGCAGCGCCGGTGATGAAGTTCACCCTGGCAGTCTCGCCAGGATCTATCACCACAGAGCACCTTATTGCTGCACATGGATCGAGCGCCGGGCCGAAGCTGCCTGAGAGCCTGGACATGTGCATGGCCTCCGGATCTGCCAGCGTTCTGGACCTGCCTGTAAATTTCGATCTGGATGTCTCATAGGAGGTCTCTCCCGCCTCTGATGCGTCCATGTTCACGAGGTGAACCATCCAGGGAGTCTCCTCCTTGCGGGATCGCGGCCTGCGGTTGCAGATTATGGCCCTCTGATCTTCAAGTACCTCGGTCTGGATGAATAGCTTCCCAAATGCTGGATGCGCAATATCGGCGGCAGGGCTTGTCAGGACTGCCTCGACATAGCTCGTCAGCTCAATGGTCCTCTGCCTGCTGGTGCGGTTGGTTATGCTCAGATGGCGCAGCTCGATATCGTCCTCTGGGGATACAACCACCTCATAGTAGGTATCTATCCCAGAGTCTCTCCTCCAGAACTCTGCAGAAGCGCTCTGGAAGGCGGCCTCATAGAAGTCCGGGTCCCTGAGCGTTGGCTGGTAACCTGCAGACCAGACTTTTTCAGTATCCATATCCCTCATGTAGATGAAGGTGCCCTGGTCGTCTCTGGTTGGGTCTCTGTGCCATCTGGTTATGCCCTGATCCTTCCAGAGGCTGTAGCCAGATCCGGAGTTAGTGACCATGACGCTGTACCTGCCATTGGAGAGCAGGTGGATCTCGGGCGATGGAGTGCTGGGGTTGTGGAGGATCCTGACCACCTCCACAGCCTCCTTCATGCCCGCCCTCCAGAGCGAGGCTGTGACCTCTGCTGCATGGGGATAGAACGGCGCAGCCTTTGGGACCTTCTCCTGAAGAAGCAGGTCTGTGGCCTGGAAGATTGGGACTTGACAAAACCTCCTCTGCATCGGCCGGTCCAAAAGCAGATGGGCCAGTGAGAGGAAGGACATGCCCTGGTGGTGGGACATGAACGATCTAACAGTGGCGCTGGACTGGTCCCTTGAGAGCCTGGATGGCGTGTAGTCTATGGCCTCGTAAAGGCCGTAGTCTCCCAGGTATCCCTCATCTGCCATCCTCTGAAGGTTGGAGCAGGCCTTGGCTGGTGCCACCATCAGAGCCAGAGCCGATGCATAGGGAGCAATGACCAGGTCCTCTGCCAGTCCGCGCTTGAAACCCAGCCCCGGCACCCCAAAGGCCCTGTACTGGTAGATCAGGTTGACATCGGTCATGTTGTAGCCCGACTCTGATATGCCCCAGGGAACCGACCTCTGCTGGCCGTACTCGATCTGGCGCCGGACCACTGCCTTATAGGTCTGGTCCAGGAGCGTATTCTCATAGGTTGGCATGACAAGTGCCGGCATCAGGTACTCAAACATCGTCCCTCCCCAGGAGAGCAGGGCTAGCTCTCCTCCGGCTGTAGTGAGCTGCCTTCCCAGGGAGAACCAGTGATCCTGCCGGAGCTTTCCCTGGGCTATGGCCAGGAAGCTGGTGAGCCTTGCCTCTGATGCAAGAAGGTCATAGCAGCTCTCGTCACGCCGCAGATCGTTTACATTGTACCCGATGGAGAGAAGCTGACGGGAGTCGCTGAAGAGGAAGGCATACTCCATATCGGCCATCTCCTGGCACTTCACGGCCAGCCCCTGCAAAGAATCCATCCTGGCCCTGGCACGGTCCCCTGCCTGGATAACGAACTGCTTGAGCTGCAAGAACCAGTCCCTCTCCTCGCTCTGATCATCCGACAGGCAGCTCAAGACCTGGTCTATCAGCGGCACCTGCCTGGCAGATATCACAGGCACCTCCTGTAGCGCCGGTATGCGGTCGAGCTGCAGCAGCTCTTCTCTAAGCCCAATCAGCATTCTGGCCTGCTCTGCAGAGCTGCACAGCCAGATATCCTCGCCTGAGGGATGGAGCATGGCCCACAGGGGAAGCATCAGCCATGGGGCCATGAGGGTTATGTCGCCATTGAGATCTCGAAGCTGGGACTCATAGGCATCAATCCACCACCGAAGCTCACGTCCGGCATCCTGGTCCAGGCGGTCAGCCATCTCTGACATGGCCCTGGTATGCTGATCGAAGAGCATCCAAGCCGCAGACAAGGTTGTAGGTGGCGACTCTAGGTCTTTTAAGAGCTGCTCAAGCCTGGCCAGTATATCGGGAGATGCTGGAGTGCGCACCTCACCATCCTGCTTGCGGAGCCCTCGTGCCTCGTCGATGATCACCATCATTGTATCTCTCAGGCCTGAGAAGGCTGATAGCCTCAGAATCTCCCTGCACGGCATCTCCAAAAGCCCCTGTTGAAGCACCAGGAGGTGGCCTGCGAGGTTACCGCTGTCCACAGTTGATATGTACCTGGGCTGCAGTGGCTCCAGGAGCTTGGTATCATACCAGTTGTAGAAGTGGGTGCGAAACTTCTCAAGGCCTTCCATGGTCTTCAGGGAGCTCTCAAGGCGCTCTAACATCTTGCCTGCAGAGATGTACCCGAAGTCGTATGCAGAGAGGCTGGCCAGAAGTGACAGGCCCATGTTGGTGGGAGAGGTGCCGTTGGCGATCACAGATCTTGGATACTCCTGGTAGTTGTCGGGCGGAAGCCAGTTGCTATCATGGGTCACAAAAGTCTCAAAGAACCGCCATGTTCTGCGTGCTAGCTTATGCAGAAAGTCTTTCTGGTCCTTGTGAAGCTTTGCTGCACACGGCCGCAGAGGCAGGCTGACCCACCAGGCAATGCCCGGAGATGCAAGCCATAGGAAAAGTAGGGGCAGGGCTATGTACAGCGACCCGGGCCTCTTAATCGCCAGATAAGCTGCAGCTGCTGCCGCAACTGCCGGTGCAGACCACATCGACAGGTAAAAACCCGATAGGTCGCCACTGCCGTTGTGGATGGTCTCGCTGGCCGTGTTCCACTCAAGAAGCCTCTTATGAGTTACCAGCACCCGCATCAAGGCTCGAAGAACTGCGTCGAGGCTGAAGAAGGCCTCGTAGGGCAGGAAGATGAGTCCAAGCAGCGCCTGGGCCACGTTCCTGCCCGCGGCTTCTGCAGAGCTTGCTAGGTGCAGGCGGATGGGCATATCCTCAGGCTTTCTGACCATGCTTATGGCCGATGTGAAAATGGATGGCACCAGGGAAATTCCCACCACGGATATAGTCCAGAACCAAGGTGCAGGCAGGATCATCCAGCCGAGCAGCAATAGCAGGACCTGGGCAGCCGGGACTAGGCTCCTCCTTAGGTTGTCCAGGATCTTCCAGCGAGAGAGCCTGGAGAGGGGATTGATGAGTCGCAGCGCTCCCGGCCCCGGGACCCTTGATAGGAGCCACCTGGCTATCTGCCAGTCGCCCCGAATCCAGCGATGCCTGCGGCTGACATCGGCAGTGTACCTGTAGGGATACTCCTCATAGAACTGCACATCGCTTACAAGCCCTGACCTGGCATAGCATCCCTCAAGGAGGTCGTGGCTGAGTATCAGGTTTTCAGGGAAGCGTCCAGATAGGGATCTGGAGAATGCATCAGCATCATAGATCCCCTTGCCTGCAAAGGATCCCTCCCTAAACAGGTCCTGGTAGACATCTGAGACCTCGCGGGTGTAGGGATCCAGGCCCGGCTCACCCCCAAAGAGCCTGGCGAACCTGGACCTGTTGGCCTCTGGAAGACCGATGTTAAGCCTTGGATGAAGTATGCTGTAGCCATCTATGACACACTGTCTCTTTTCATCGTAAACCGGGTGATTGAGGATATGGGACATGGTGCCAATGAGCAGGCCAGCCGAGCCTCGAGGCATTCTTGTATCTGCATCCAGGGTGATGACGTACTTGATCCTGGGCAAAATAGACCTGTCCCCCACTATTAGAGAGAACCTCTCCTCAGGTCCGCTCTTCAGTGTATAGTTCAAATCCTCAAGTATGCCGCGCTTGCGCTCATATCCCATCCAGACTTTATCCTGGGGGTTCCAGCTTCGTGCGCGGTGGAACAGGAAAAATTTAGATGAATATTTTTTATTGAGTGCACTTATGCCCTCCTGAGCCATGAGTACAAGGCGCTCATCCCCGTGCATGTCCTCATTTGCTGCATCGGGCAGGTCAGTAAGCAGGCAAAAGTACAGGTTATCGCTCTGGTTGGCCAGGTATTGGACCTCAATATCGTTTATGAGATCCTCCACCTTCTCTATGTCCCTCAGGAGCATTGGGATTGCCACAAGGGTGGCAAGATCATCAGGTATCCCCTCAGAGAGGTCCATCCTCGGCAGGGGCTGGGGTTTTATGATCAGTGTGGCCAGGCAGTTCACCAGTGCTATTGCCAGGCTGCTCACACACACCACCAGGAGAAGGCCTGTGGGCAGGGTCAGCCACCCCTGGAGGCCGAGGTGGTAAGCAACTGCAAGCAGCATCACGCTGATAATGATCGTGATCAGGGCTATTGAGCCCAGGTAGTAGATGAGCAGGTCGCTTCGTTTCAGGCCCAGACGCATGTTGAGCGTGGGCTCCATTCCTGCCTGGGTTTCAAAGGCCGGCTGTCCCTTGTCCACCAGATAGTATCCCACGTGCCTGAAGCGTTCTCCTTTCGATTCCTGGCTTGCAAGCCTAACTGCAACTGCAGCCACCTCTTCCTCGGATAGCTGGCTTCGCCTGGCCGTCTTCTCCACCACATGGCGGTATCTGTCCCTGGTTGAGAAGTCCATCCTGGCGTAGATGCCTGCAGGGTCCCTGGAGAGGACCTTTTCAACAGCGCTCATGGTCTCCACGAACCTTCTCCAGTCCATGGCCTCAAGGAACCTGAAGCTCTCCATGCTGTTTCCTATGGATACTCTGTCCTGGGCATCCTTCTGGATCTCAGATTGGATCATCTGGTCCATGGTCAGGCCCTTCTCAGAGAGCCTCTGCTCTATCCACTGGATGGGCAGGGCCAGGGCCGGGCTTTGGCCCTGGAGGCGGCGGGCAAGCTCAGATACAAATGTGCTGGAGATGGGTGGGTCCGACTCGGCGAGCCTTGCCAGGACCATTATCATGCCTCTTGGGTCTGACTCGGCGGTCTCAATCAGCCTGTCAGCCCAGTAGTCGGCCATGTCTCTGTCGATCCTGGATATGGCGATCCCCATTGAGATGCGCCTTATGTTCTCTATCAGGCCCAGCCTGAGCATTATCGGTATGGCCCAGAGCTCTCCAAGCTTCAGCGTCTTTACCTGCTGGTAGGCAGCCACGAACCTGTTCAGGTTCTCGGCATCGACCCTGCCGTCTGAATGGATTATGAGCTCTCTTGTGATATCGTAGACCCTGGGAAAGCCGGCCAGCGGTCCCCTGACCAGGTGGGGGAGCTCACGGCTGTATGACCTGGGAAGGTGCTTTCTGGATATGCGGATCTGCTCCTCTACCCTGTAAAAGTTATCAAGGAGCCAGGCTGCTGCCGGCGCGGTCTTCAGGTTCTTCTCAGAGGCCTCAGTCACCAGCTGGTAAACCTTGAGCAGGATCTCCTCGTTCTCGGCAAGCCTTGGCAGCAGCAGGTCCCTTCCGGGCCTTGCGTCTATCTCATGCCACTCTGCCAGCGTCTTTGCATGGCGCTCCAGAAGGTCTAAGCTGAAGAGCTCTGATCGCAGAGGCTGGCCACGCTCATACCTATCTGTGATGGCTCTGCTGCGCAGGCGGGCTCGCAGTCGGCTCAGGCTTTGGCGAAGGGCATTTAGATCAATCACGGCTCGATCACTCTGTAAACGGCGATGTTCACATTCCATGGCCGGCATGACAAAGGCATCGAAAAGAGGCCTGTGAATCCGGGGCGTGGCTCTGCCTGAACCACCCTTGGTTTGGGCAGATTGTATATGAAATATATCTTATCTCTGCTTTGAATATTTTTTGGCAGTGAAGAACAATGGTGTATCAAAGGGTCATCATTTGTTGTGATATCTGTATTGGATTTATTGTATGCTACTTCATTGGTCTGTTACAGATCCTCTGAAATTGTCAGCCGTCTGATTGTCGTTGTTTGGCGAAATAGCGGTATCTTCATCGCTTGCATGGCCCATTGGTCATATTTCGCCACTCTGAAGATCAGGCTCTAAAATATATCTATTTATTGAGCCTCCTGGATGCCAGGAGCCAGGCGCAGGCTGCGGCTGGAAGTGAGATCTCAAAGCCCGGAGCAGACGGCATGGCGCTCCCGGACCCAGACTTATGGTCTTGGCCTAGTGCTGGATAATCCCGGGATAACGCCCTGAACCACTGGGGCTCAGGAGGCGGGCTTGTATGGAGCATCTTCCTCCATGAGGGATCATCCAGACGCCCATTTATAGGCTGCTTGAACTCGTAATAACTGAGCGCAGGTCCGGCCCCAAGCAGAATGCTTCCGTCTGGCAGCCTGTATGCAACCACCAGGAGCTTTAGGTCTCCCACGCCCTCTTCGAGCACCTGGAGGCTGTTCGTATCTGTGTGCACATCTGCAACGGCAGTGCTCCTCAATGCCTCATCGTCCATAAATCCCATGGCAAAGTCTATCTGATGTCCAAAGTCCCTTATGAACTCATACTCGTCCTGGCTCAGATCGCGGCCTTGAAGCTCCTTGGCAGATATATTCAACAGCTCGCTTAGCAGGTCCTCCATACTTCCCAGCCTGTAATCTGAGTACTGGTCTAAAGCACCCTCAGCCTTCAGACCCTCTCTGGTCCTGGAAGTGAGGTCTAGGAGGCTAGAATAGAACTGGGGAACGGGCTCTACATAGCCTCGAGTGTGCTCTGGTTCATCTCTAAAACCTGCTGCAGAGCCTACTTCTGTATACC
>DATMZB010000167.1:0-2429 GCA_035560655.1 Methanotrichaceae archaeon
GCTCTGCGGCATAGACGCAGTTGGATACCAGGCCAGGGACAGGGCCGACCCATCCAAAGAAAAAGCCACCCAGGTGATAGATGATCTGGCAAGGCTGATCAACGCCACAGGTCACATAGGAATAATAGGCGTATTCATAGAGCAGGACCCGGGAGCCAGCAGCCAAGACGCAAAGCAGGGAAGGTATACCCTGCCCATGGGCCAGATGTGGGGAAATGGCCTGACCATAGGAACCGGCCAGACACCTGTTAAAATGAGAGCCGAGATGCTCAGGGATCTGATAGTGGCAGGACGTGCCAAGCCCAGCTTCATAGTGAGCCACAGGATCTCCTTTGATGAGGTCCCGGATGCCTACAAGCAGTTCGACCAGAGAGCAGATGGATACACCAAGATAGTAATCAAGCCCGGGAAATGATCGGAAATGATCCGGACTCCTTTTCTATGCATACCCGTCATCAGGAGGGCGCTGGCAACCCTTTTCTTTCTCCACCTTATCAAGCTCTCTTGAAACCGTCTTAAAGACCTCAGAGACGCCCGCATATCTGCCTGCAAACCAGCCGCAAGCGAAGATCTCAGCATTATCCGGCTCAATCCCGAACTGTGAGACCATCTCATTCATCCATTCGCTTGGGTCCTTGGACTTTGAGAAAGATGCCCGGACGGCCCTGGCGATCTCCTCGGCCCGCCCCCTGGGTATCCCCAGAAGCTCATATAGAGTATTATCAGACATGTCATCCACCAGATGGGCTTACCTCCTGAGATAGGAGGTTTTGATATGCCTCCATGGCCAGGTCGGACACATCTATTCCAAGCTCTCTTGCCACCAGAAGCACAACTGCATCCAGATCTACTAGCCTCTTTAGCGACTCCTGCCTCTCGTTAGCCAGAGCAATAGCCTCCTTCCTGCTCATCCCGGTCTGGGATGCAACGAGCCTCAGGCCTCTATCCAGAATGCCCTCTTCCGCAGTTGGCTTGAACCCCACTGGTATCTCTAGCTCGCCTGCCTCAAATGAGGCATGCACTATATCCCCCTCCAGCCTGACCATGCCCTCAGCCTCAGCCTCTCTTAGAAGGGCTCTGGCCTTCTCTGGAGGACCCCACTTGAGATCCAGGGATAGAGCAAATACAAAGTCGCTCACCTTCAGGCTCTTCTTGCCCCTCTTTTTAAAAGGCGTTGCCACCAAATAAGCCTTCTCTCGATCCAAATAATAACCTCAGGATCTGATCTGAATTCCTGCTCATAAATCTATGCCGGCCTATTAGAAGGACAGAGAGCCATGTAAAATAGGAGGTCCGGAGGGAGTTCGGAAGTCATCGGACCCCGGAAAATATTGCTAAAGATCTACCACACATATATCCAGAGCACATTGCTCCATCCCGAGTTGCTTCCCCAGATGGCTGTCTGGTGCCAGCCTTTAGCATCGCCCATGAACCACAGGTTAAAGTATCCCTGGTATATGTATCCCAGATTTTGCCAGTCTACATAGCCGTTGGGATACTGCTCATAGGACCATAGGTACTGGCCTTGGTCGTTATATAATAACGTATTCATCTGCTGGCCATAGTATATCGCCGTGGCGTCCTTTGTCCACTGTCCATTATACAGAGCCCAATATTGTAGCTGAGGCCCTACGATCAGCTTATAAACCTGAGCGCCGCCCGCGTTGCCGCCCGAACTTGGAGTCCCGGTGGAGATAGCTCCTCCGATGTTGGCGATATCTTGCTGAGATAGCTGCTGCCCCTGAGCTAAATTGGTGGCCATATTCCCTGTAGAGGCCTGTGGAGTGTACTGGGGCTGCGATGAAGCGGGCCCGGACTGTGGATGACCACCCTGAGAGCCCTGACCGCCAGCTGAAGACTGATTGCCGCCAGAATTAGGCATATTGCCAGGCCCAGAAGGGTATTGCATATTGCCCTGACCTGGAGGATACGGCATATTGCCAGGCCCAGATGGATAGTATCCGGGTCCAGATGGGTAATAATTGCCTTGTCCAGATGGATATGGACCGTTGCTTGGACCATATGGGCCATACGGGCCATTGTTCGGCATGGGCTGCGCTAGAGATACAATAACTGTGGATAGTAGCATTGCCAGTATCAATGCCAAGGATATCATCTTTCGATTCATACCATTTCACCGACCCCATCCGATCAACATGACAGGCGGCGTCCCTGTCTCCAAGACAGCTTCCTGAGCCATGATGCCGAGCTTAAGCCTGATGCAGGAAGAGAGCTGCCAGATATTGGAGCATATGAGACTTCAATACATTCCATTAAATGCCCTTGATTATAATGCTATCATCGTCAGACCAAACTAGTTAATCCTGTGTAAACCAGGATAAAGCCATTAATGATAGCATATATTGTAGCATGGAAGATATTGAACAATAATATAGCCCCAAGTTTTCTCGGATGTCAATGATATATAG
>DATMZB010000168.1:0-3518 GCA_035560655.1 Methanotrichaceae archaeon
TTGGAATGGAGTTCACGTTCAACGGGCCTACGCCAGAGTGCGAGGCCTGCAAACTGCGAAACACGTGCATGAACCTCGAGCCCGACCGCAGGTACAGGGTCCTCGGGATCAGGGGAGAGCTGGTCCATGAGTGCCCGATACACGAGTCCGGAGTCAGGGCCGTAGAGGTCACAGAGAGCCCCATAATCTCAGCTCTGGATGCCAGGAAGGCCTTTCCGGGGTCAAAGATAGTCTTTGAGCCCATGGACTGCGAGGAGGCCGACTGCCGCATGTACGAGATATGCCACCCCTCAGGGCTGAAGGCGGGGGATAAGTACACCATAGTCGATGTGGTTGGCGAGTCTCCAGAGGACTGTCCCAGAGGCAATGTGCTCAAGCTGGTGGAGCTCAAAAGGTGATATCTGGATGAGCTGGCGGGCATCCGCCAGGCAATCGCTTTTTTCTTTAAGCTATTTTGCATCAAGAAACTTCTTTATCCAGGACTTGAATATCCATCTTAAGAAGGTCGGTTCCTATGAGCGGCTCAGTGCAATCCCCTAGCTTTCAGGATCTCCTCGATGCTGTGGAGGCTCTGCCTCTGGATGATCTGTATATTTTGGTGGAGGTCATCAATAAGCGCATCATAGAGAAGCGCCGTGAAGAGATTTTAGATGATTTCAGAGAGGCGAGAGAGGCTTTCAAGCGTGGTGATGTCCACATGGGCACGGTCAGCGATCTCATGAGGGATCTGGAAGATTGAGATGAATTCTACATTACTACTGAGCAGGGCGGTGAAGGCAGATACGTAGCAGAGTATACTGATCTAGCGGGTTGTCTCTCTGGGGGAGAGACCTTAGAGGAAGCCCTGGAGAACTTGAACGAGGCATAATCGGATGCCTGATGTTCCTGGCTGAAGATTGAAGGCAAGACAATCAAGATATCATTTTTCAATGCAGCATCCTTCAAAGTCTATAGCACTCGGATAATTTCTGATTGATTTCAGCCCTCAATATATCATCGACATCTCCAAACAGACCCTCGATGAACCAGTTCTTCAAGGTAGCAACGACGCTCAGTTTTATGACAGAATCGCGTTTCAGCCCAGTGAGATTGAAGGATGGCATGTTCTTCAATACCAAAACATCAGTAGCTGATGGTGTGATGGGCACCCTTGAGGATATATAGGCCACAACAGCTTCGTTTCCTTCTTCATGGAGAACCAGCGCTGGCCTGGGCTTGGTGGCAGTCAGATCTGTATAAGGGAAACGAACGAAAACAATATCGCCCTTCATTTGTATCTGATCTTCACATCTTCGATGGTATATGTATCTGGCTCATCTTTAACTAGCTCCGATATAGCCTGCGCTGAGAGGTTCTTGAAGGACTCTAATGCCTCTTCTTCTTCCTGCTCTTCCAAACCTTGGGGACGTTTATGCGGAGGACGTCTTATGCCTCTTGATCCCATACCTTCGCACATGATTAGATCTTCACTTTGGATGCAATATATACTTTTCACATTTCAGAAGGGCCGAGATGAGGATATTGGTATTGCTACAAGCTGTATCTATTCCTCTCTCTCTCTGCCATACATAATCTCGAAGGTGCTCAAGCTCCACACTATCTTCAACGAACATGGCAAGATCTTCCTTGCACTTCTCCATGATGGACTAGCGCAGCTCTTCTTCCCTGACCAAGTCGTCGATCTTCTTTTTTAAAGGCGCAATTGGCACGCCCTCTGGAACCTGAACCATCAGCTCGCCCGTATTAGATCTGAGGCGAGATTTGTATCGCTTACTGTTAGGTGCTATCCCATTTTTGGCCAACCATGAAGGATGATTGTACTTAACAGGATTGCATCAATTGCGGAAGATCATCGATCTTCTGGTTGATGCAATGTGCCCCGGGCTGCCGCTCAAGGTCTCGGCAAGCCACCTCTGATCCCGCGCTGTGGGGAACAACTACGCATATAGTCCAGAGCTAGATCAAGACCTTCTCTTCCTCTAGCTCCTCCCTCTAATGATCTTCCGGCGAGAAGTGGCCCTGAATTGTTCGGAGGAATTTTTAACTAGCTCCACTTCATAACGCCGCCTATCCAAAACTTCAAGGAACCCGATTACTTGTCCCTCCCGAATGATGATCACATCATCTACTTCCTCTATACCAACGCCTGTGGACATGCACGCCTCTTTCAGCGCACCCTTATCGATATTTTCTGTTTGTTTTTGACTTCGAATCGAGGCCAAATAACGAGCAGCACGAGGATGCCTGCAAGCGTAGTCTTGGACAGGGGCGAGGTCCACGAATGTGAGATCGCCTTGAATCGCTGAAATATTCCTCGGTACCGCTGCGAGTACTGCCTCTTGGAGATTGCCGGCGAATTCGAATGCACTTGGTCGAAGGATATGCACATGCGAAGCATCAATGAGTAAATCAAAGTCTTTGTCAAGCTTGAATACCTTATCTTCAATAAGCTTGAGCGCGTCAGTTATAACACATATCAGGCGATTCTTTAGTATCCCTTTAAATTGAACTGCTCGCCGCAGTGCAGTGAGGCGACGACCCTTAGCATCGGTCATGCGGGCGAAGTAGCAAAAAATCTTAGATGGGTCTGCCAGTGCAGTCGAATCTATTGGTAAATTGCTCGCCTTATGCAAGTCCTGAATCCGTCTCGCTAGCTCATCGTCCAATGGGAGCTGGACATACTCAGAAGCTTCATACTTTTCTGAGGGGTCATACCTTGGTGGATCATTATCCAACTCGCACATGGTGTTCCGTGTAGCCACTGCCATCTCACGTAGTACTCTCTGAACATTGGCATCGACTACCATGCAGCAAAACCTTTGACCATCATTCTCGTCTAAGCCGATGCCAAACTCTATGGTCCTTATGTTATTCAGATCAAAATTTAAATCCAATTTTATACCTCCAAATATACTGTATCGCTCAGGCGATAGACTGATAATTGATGGCCAGAGGATATGGTAACACGCTTAGTAATGATAATAAGATCTGTTCTACCAGAGAGCACATTTTCATCTGTCGGCGCATAGATCGTGAAGACTCGATACCCTAGTATCGCGAACAGTATGTTCATATAATGTAAGTTAAGATGCCAAAACAGGAAAATGATAAAGGCGATAGCAACCAGCTCGGCGGCGAGATCACGCCACGTGCTAAGGGTGGGTGCATAGAACGGCAAAAGCATTGAGAAGAGGTATACTAGAATGTGATCTCTGTTGTCTTCCACCCTTCCTATTGTGATCTCTCGTTTTTCCTCAAGCCTTATTGCAGTCCAAATTCGCAGCCAGAGTGTGGCATTGGGTATAATCACCGCTATGCCACAGATGATCAATAGGTAGAGGTCCGGAATCAGGATATTGCCCCGTATTGCCCAGAGGAGGAACAGTGGCGAAAAGCTGCTCAGTACCATTAGCAGTCGGGCGGCTTTTAATCCTTCATGATGATTACGATCAGACATCTGGCACAACCTCCGCTTTGAATCCGACGCTGGCATTAGAGCCACAACATCGGTATAGTTG
>DATMZB010000169.1:0-2741 GCA_035560655.1 Methanotrichaceae archaeon
GCTGAGTTGACTGGCGATTGTTTTTAGCCCGGATATGCAATCTGTTGTCCTCTGTGCTCTAAGTGAATGGCATATATCTGATCGCCGAAGCAGAAAGGCTTAAAACATTTAAAACAAATTTATAGCCAAAAGAGAGAGAACTTATATGAAAAAGCTCCTGGCTTTCCTAATATCAGTTGTCGCAATTTCATGCATCTGCTCTGGCTCGACAAAGCTCGCCTTTGTGGACTCAAAGGAGAATCCTGGATCTGTGAAGATTGTGGACCCTGACGAGGGGACTGTAGGTAAGATATTTACCAGAGACTCTGGCAAGATCTGCGCCCTTGCCATGGACGGCCTGGGGCATCTATACTTCGTAGATGACAATAGCAGGAGCATATTCGAGGCCAGGCCGCGCCAGAGATCTGTAGAGGCCATCTTTACCCATAAGGATATCATAAGAGACCTTCAGCTCAGATTCATCGAGGGGGTCCGCAGGCTGTACTTCAGCGATGCCACTGGAGCTGGCGGCGACGGCATCATCTACTACCTAAACGAGACCGGCCATGCAGCCATTTACTACAGCGTCGGATACACCATGAGGCAGACTGACGTTGCTGGCTATTGGGACGGAAGCTTCACATTCGATGATGACGGAAACCTCTATTTAAGTAGCGGGAACCGAAAGCCTGCCAGCATTTACAGAATAACTGGTGCCGGGCCCAACGCAGTCAGCGGCAGTGATTCAGAGATATACACTGATAAAAGCGGGCCCATTATGGGCATCCAGTATGTCAGCCCCAAATACATCTACTATGCAGACCATGGATCGAAGATATACAAGCTGGACCTGAGCAACTTTGAGAGAGTTGAGGTCTACAATGGAAATGCCACATGGCTCAACGACCTATCTCTGATATCCAAGCCGTCTAAGAACACCACTGGAAACTATGTCGGATCTGCAGGATCGATCGTCTATCATTATCCGGGCTGCAGGTGGGCTAAAGAGATAAGCAAGAAAAACGAGGTATGGTTCCAGACCCCTGAAGAGGCAGAGTCTGCAGGATACCAGGCCTGCAAGGTGTGCAAGCCGCCAGAAGCGTCCTGAGATTCATCCCAGAGCATCAATATGGGCGCGGGCATTGCCGTCTTTAGATAAAAGCTCGGCTATCTACCGGTTCAGGCCTCTGCCTTCTGGCGGACTGCCGCGGCCTTTGCTGTTCCGCCCCGTGCCTGAGTCGAGACATAGATAGCCACGCCGTCAGTGGTAACATCTATTGTGCCCTGTAGATCGGTCCTATATATCTGGATGCCTGATTTCTGCAGGCGCTTGATGATCTCAGGTGCAGGATGGCCGTACGGGTTCCCAAGGCCTGCCGAGATGATGCTCACCTTGGGATCAACTCTCTTCAGGAACGATCCCCCTGTGGCGGATTTGCTGCCGTGATGTCCAACCTTCAGCACATCGCTCTTGACCTCAAAACCAGAGGATATGATCACTTTCTCAGCCTCCACACCGGCATCGCCCATGAGAAGAAGGGCAACCTTGCCATAGACGATCCTGAGCACAACTGAATTTTGGTTGAGGTCATCTGCAAGACGCCTGGCTGGAGGAGACAGGACCTCTATATCGATGCCGGGATTCAGGTCGATCCTCTGGCCTGCCTCAGCAACCTGGTATGGGATATCCTTCCTGTCTATCCTGGTCAGGAAGTCCTCATATGTCTTGGAGGTATGGGGCTGGCCGCTGTCCAGCACTTTCAATACCTGGAACTTGTCCAGGATCTCCAGGAGCCCGCCTATGTGATCTGAATGGGGGTGTGTGGCCACCATGAGGTCGATCTTGGACACGCCACGATCCCTCAGGTACGATGCGACTCTAGGGCCCATCTCTCGTTCTCCGCCGTCAATTAGGATGTTCTTGCCCTTGAACTGTATTAGAATGCTGTCTCCCTGGCCTACATCCAGGACATGAGCAGTGAGATTGCCGGCGCTAAATGAATAGACTGGCAGGAAGATGGCATTAGACTTTGCAGCAATTAATCCATCTGGGATTAAATTATCGGCGATTCCCAGAACTCCTGCAACACTACCGGGATAGGCCGATGCAGACGGGATCAGTAGCAGCGCTAAAGATAAAACCAGGGCCGGCCATAGGACGGTGAGAAGCCTCATCGCCTGAGCAATTCACCATCTAATACTTAACTTTTCTGAAAATGCTGCATTACCGTGTAGAGCTGCTCTTTCGCTTCAGCTTCGCTATGAGCTCCGAGGTCCTAGTCCTGGCCTGATCAGTTGCATTCTCGTCTCTTTGGATGGTGATATCTAGGATATCTCCTTCTTTAGAGTCCTCTGGCAGGAGGCTGATTGGAATGTTTATCCTTATACGCTCATCATCCCTAATCAAGAGCACTGCAATGCTGCCTTCAATTCTATCGAGTGTAGCCTTCATGTAGCCACCGAAATACGCATTCTGACTCGATGTATTAGGGCCATTATTTATCAGCCTTGCTCCAGATGAAGGATGAAGGCTGAGGAGCTCTTGCTTGACGCCATCAGATATATTGGGGATTGTCCCCCTCTCAAAGTTATGAGATCCTGGTGAATAAATGCCGCTCATAGACGGTCCTTCCAGGGTGTCCGTTGCAGTGCTGATTGTATTCGATGAGGTCCCGCATACCGGCCATAGAGCTGCCAGGCAGATGATGAGCATCCATAATTTAACTGTCCCACCTCTTTGAATTCTATAGACAGATGTGTGA
>DATMZB010000170.1:0-4974 GCA_035560655.1 Methanotrichaceae archaeon
TATGAGCAATCTCCAATAGCCTAATAATCTCAGCCTGCTGTTTCATCCAGACCTGACCCGCAGCCACCTTTCCGAACTCAGAGTCTGCAGTTGCAGGGCTAGAGCTGCCAACTCAAATCAATCACTGAATCAGAGATATCAGAGGTACTTCACCAGGTCGGCAATCGATTCCAGCACCAGGTCGGGCCTGACCCCTGATCTCTCTGCCAGGTCAGCCCTGTACTTTCCAGTCTTTACCAGTATTCCCTTCATGCCCAATGCCTGGCCGCCGCCCACATCTGTCAGGATGTCGTCTCCAATCATTGCCGCCTCCTGTGGCTTGGCTCCGATCTCCTTTAAGGCGATCTTGAAGAACTCCGCAGATGGCTTGCCCATCAGCTCTGCCTTCTTGCCGGTGGCGTACTCCAGGGCTGCGACAAACGGCCCAGTGGACATGACCAGTCCCTCTGGCTCCATCCAGTACCTGTCCATCTCCAGCGCCAGTATTTCGGCACCATCCAATATCAGCCTCAAAGCCTGGTTTAGCCTGTCAAATGTGAAGTCGGTCCCTGCATCTCCTACAACCACATAATCTGCATCCTTCTCTGATGTGACGATGCCGGCCTGGACAAAGTCCTTGTGGACGTCTCCCGTGGTCAGAAGGAAGCATCTTTCCTTGCCAGATCTCTTTATCTTCTCTATTGCTGCCAGGGGAGGAGTGAATATGTGCTCAGGAGGCACGTCATACCCCAGGTCGGCAAGCCTCTGTGCAACAGATGACCGGCATCTCCTTGTGGAGTTGGATACGAACCTGTATTGATATCCGAGATCATCCAGGCGCTCAAGGCACTCCCTGGCACCCTCTATGGGCTTCTTGCCTACGTACAGAACTCCGTCCAGGTCTATCAGAAATGATTGCATAACCACACCCATCACTTGGATAGCTGGCACCTGGCCAGGGCCTCAGCCAGCTCTTTCATCTGCACCGGCTTGCTTATGTAGTCATCCATTCCTGCCTCCAGGCACCTCTCCCTATCTCCTTCAAGGGCATAGGCAGTGATGGCAATTATTTTAGGACCAAGAGGCCAGCGCTGCCTGAGGGCCCTGGTGGCCTCCAGGCCGTCCATCTCAGGCATCTGCACATCCATGAGGATGACATCATAGTGCTGTCTCTCTAAGGCCTGGAGCACCTCGACCCCGTTGGCTGCCACGTCGGCCCGGCACTCCAGGCGTCCCAGCATCTTCAAAGCCACCTTCTGGTTCACTGCATTGTCCTCGGCCAGGAGCACACGCAGGCCTTTCATGAGCCTTGGCTTCTCCAGGACTGCAGCCGGCCTGCTGGCCTGGCTTAGAGAGAAGATCCTCATGAGCAGGTCATAGAGCATGGAAGGCTTGACAGGCTTTGCCAGGAAGTGCTCCCGGGACATTGGCTCTCTTGCCCCCAGGTGGCCCATGACAGCCATTGGCATCTCCCTGATCCTCGAAATCTCCAAAGCCAGGGCTTTGCTGCTCATTTCAGGCATTCCCATGTCCAATATGGCTGCATCAAACTCCCCTTCTTTTACCAGCCTTAAAGCCTCTGCTGTCGATGATGCATCTTGAGCTAAAATTCCCCAGCGCCTGGCAAAGCTGGTGAGCATCTTGCGACTGGACTCATTATCATCGACCACCAAAAGCCTCTTTCCAGCCAGGGCTGGCTGATCCCGTTTCTGATACGCCCTCTGCTCCATGGCTCCTGGCTCAGCCATTATGGTGAAGTGGAATTTTGAGCCCTTGGCAGGAATACTCTCAGCCCAGATCCTGCCTCCCATTAATTCTACTAAACGCTTGCTTATGGCGAGGCCCAGGCCTGTTCCGCCGTACCTGCGGGTCATTGATGCATCTATCTGAGAAAATGACTGGAAGAGCCTGGCCATCTGGTCTGGCGAGATCCCTATTCCTGTGTCGCTGATCGAGAAATGGACCTCATACCTGCCGTCATCACCTCGCCGCCCATCTACAGTTATTATGACCTCGCCTCTTTCAGTGAACTTCACTGCATTTCCAACCAGGTTCACGAGCACCTGGCGCAGCCTTGTCACGTCGCCTATCAGGACGTCTGCCACCTGGTCATCTATGAAGTAGACCACATCCAGTCCCTTTCCTGCAGCAGATGCAGAGACCAGATCCAAAGAGTCCTCTATGCACTCTGCAAGGTCGAAGGGCTGGCGCTCCAGCTCCATCTTCCCGCCCTCGGTCTTTGAGAAGTCCAGTATATCGTTTATGACTGCCAGGAGGGCCTCTCCGCTGGACCTGATAGTCTCGGCGCACTCCCTCTGCTCAGTTGTCAGATCCATGTCCATGAGCAGACCGGCCATGCCAATGACAGCATTCATTGGTGTTCGAATCTCGTGGCTCATATTGGCCAGGAACTCAGACTTGGCACCCACGGCAGCCTCGGCGATCTCCTTGGCCTTCCTAAGCTCGGTCTCAACGGCCTTGAGCTCGGTAATGTCTACAATAACTCCCACCATCCCTGCCAGTGTGCCGTCAGAGTTGGTGTAGGTAGCCCGGTTAACTATGTAGTTGAACCTCCTGCCGTCTTTCGTGACCAGATCGACCTTCTTGGAATCAGCGCCCGGACTTTGGAGGAGCTCGGCATCGTCCCTGGCAATCCTCTCTGCCTGATCTCTGGAAAACAGGTCATAGACAGATCTTCCAATTATCTGATCCTTGCTTAGGCCTCCGCCCAGGGACTTCTCGTAGGCTAGGTTGCAGCCGAGATAGCGTCCGTCGACTCCAATATAGAATATAGGATTTGGTATGGTGTCAATCAGCCTCTGCAGGAAGTAGAGGTTCTCCTGAAGAGATCTCTCTATAGCCTTACGCTTGGTAATGTCATCTATCACTGACATGAGCCCGTAGATCTTGCCTGATGAATCGTAGAGAGGCGCCGAGGATACGCTCACGTCTATCATGGATCCGTTCTTCTTCCTTCTTGTGATCTCCACCCCCGTGAAGACCTTTCCCTGGAGAGCTATACCTATCAGTGCCCGGAACTCTTTCTCCCTATCTTCTGGAACTATGGGCAGCTTCTTTCCAAGCACCTCCTCTTCCTTCCAGCAAAAGATGCGCTCTGCAGCCTCATTCCAGGACAGGACCTTTCCCTCGGTATCCAGCGTGAGTATGGCCAGGGGAGACGCCTGGATCAGAGCCTGAAGCTTGCTCTTTGCCTCAGTTAAGGCTTCCTCGTACTTCATGCGCTCTGAGACCTCTGCCTGCAGCTCCTCATTGGCAATGACAAGATCCTCAGTCCTGTCTTTGACCCTGGCCTCAAGCTCGTCCCTGGACCTCCTGAGAGCTTCCTCCATCTGCTTTCTCTCGGTTATATCGTAGAAGGTGACCACACCTGCCACTATCTTTCCTTCGCCGTCCTTAACTGGTGCCGAGTTGGCAAGCATTGTGCCCCAGGTTCCATCATGGCGCCTGAAGATGATCTCCTCATCAGAGACTATCTCCCCTCTGTTTATTGACCTGAAGAGGGGCCAGTCGTCCTTCTGATAGGGCCTGCCGTCTGGATAGCGGCCTATGATGTTCAGATAATCCTCCAATGTGGCTGAATCGTGTGGGGGGTGATGCCTCATTTGGGCTATCTGATCATTGGCGAGAGCGATCTTTCCAGAGGCATCTGCTATTATCACCCCCGCAGGCATCTGTCTCAATACCTCCTGGAGCTTTACTCTCTCCATCTCCAGGTCTTCAGCCCTGGCCTCGGCATCGCTTCTGGCCTCTATGTGCTGGAGTCCCAGAGACGCCATGGCTGATAACTGCAGGAGCAGAGCCTCATCCTCGGCAGTGAAATCGCCCTCATCCTTATCAGTGACCATGATGAGGCCGCAGGGCCTGCCGTTACTTCCAACGAGCCTGGCTCCCATCAGCCCTCTCAGAGGCACATGGCCGTCTGGAAGGCCGGACCACCTGGGGTGGAGTCGCATCTCATCATCTGTCAGCCTGATTGAAGGGCCTTTATCTATCAGGTCCTGGTATACTCCGCCGCGGACTACTGCAAAAACGTCGCCGCCGGCACAGCCTGAGACCTCTGGACAGTTGGTCAGAACCTGAAAGCTCTGGCCACGAAGACTATGTGCAGCAGTTCCAATCCTGGCTCTGGTCAGGTCCACGGCAGCGCTGGTGACCCTCGCAAGCACGCCCTCGACGGTCTTCTCAGCCATAACTTGGGTTGAAACCTGGATTAAGGAATTGATCCTGGCCAGATGGCCTTCCTGGGCCGACTCCCAGGCCTGCCGCCTTGAGATCTCCTCTCTCAAGGCCTGGTTGGCCCTGGCCAGATCTTTTGTCCTCTCCGAGACCCGCATCTCAAGCTTGACACGCTCTGCCTCCAGGACCTCCTCAGCCATCTTCCTCTCTGTGATGTTTCTTAGGAAGTTGAGGGTGGCAGGTCGTCCCTCCCAGGATATGCATACGGACCGGATCTCGGCCCATTTGGTCTTGCCGGTTCTATCCTCTATCCTGAAAGAGTAGATGGGAGGGACGTCATCACCCTGGAGCCTTCTGTGATGCCTGTCCCAGACCATCTCCTTATCATCGTCATGTATCAGGTTTACGAATGAGGCAGAGGTCATCTCATCAGCAGACCGGCCCGACAGATCCAGAGCCCTCTGGTTGAAGAATTTTATAAGGCCGTCCTGAACCACGACTATGGCATCGCTTGCGTTCTCAATGACCAGCCTGTATTTTTGCTCGGACGCGACCAGAGCCTCCTGGGCACGGCGAAGGAGCAGCGGCGTGGCACTGGATGGATCTATGACTGCGTCTATCTTGCCTGGAAGTGAAGCCTCCAGTGATGCCTCAGCCTCGGCCAGCTTTCTAACCAGATTCCTCAAACGGCCGTCAGAGCACTCTCCACCCATCTCAATCACCGGCACCAGCATTAAGAGCTTTTTGAAAGCAATGCTCTTTCATCAAAATAGCGGATCCTGTAAACCATCGTAGGCC
>DATMZB010000171.1:0-5822 GCA_035560655.1 Methanotrichaceae archaeon
GTATATAGGGCATATCAATTTGAAGCACATGCTTTATATTGACTTAAAAAAATTGGATATGACGGGGTTGAATGTCTCTGCATCCGCAGGCATTAGACGCGCTGGTAGAGAGTTGTCCTCTGGAATGCACTGCGCCCATGCCGGGCTATCAGGGATCTGAGCTCATCTGGAGAGAGATATTGAGCCTCCCTCGCTCCAGCGCTTCGGGAAATGTTCTCCTCCATAAGCGTTCCACCAAGGTCGTTCACGCCCCACTCAATGGTCGCTCCGGCCACCTCCCTGCCAAGCTTGGTCCAGCTGGACTGGATGTTTGTTATCAGGGGATAGAGCGCCACCCTGGCCAGGGCATGCATCTTGAGATGATCCAGGAGATCAGGAGCATGAGCAAAGGGCCCCAGATCATTGTTGCCGGGTATGAATGGCAGGAGCACGAACTCTGTGAAGCCGTGAGTGGAGGCCTGGATCTCTCTTAGCACCTGCAGATGTTTTAGCCTGTCATCCATACTCTCTACGTGGCCATAGAGCATGGTTGAGGTGGTTGGAATGCCAAGGCGATGGGCGGCGGTGATTACCCGGCACCACTCTTCGGTCTTGAGCTTGCCGGGACAGATCTCAGCCCTTATTGAATCTACAAGTATCTCAGCTGCAGTTCCAGGCATGGACCCAAGGCCGCTTCTTTTGAGCTCTGGTAGTGTGTCCTCTATTGCCAGTCCTGAGTTCCTGGACATATACAGCACCTCCATGGGAGAGTAGGCATGAAGGTGCATTTGCGGATAGTCCCGGCATATCAGCTCCAGCATGGCGCAGTAGTCCTCAAGGACCATGCCCGGAGCTAGGCCTCCCTGAAGACAGATCTCTGTGGCTCCCAGGTCATGGGCCGAGCCGACCCTATCCAGTATCTCCGCGCTTGTGAGCATATACCCGTCCGATCTGTGGAAGGCACAGAACCTGCAGCTTCCTACGCAGCGGTTGGTGAAGTTGATGTTCCTGTTTATCACATACGAGACATAATTTCCGCAGCTCCTCTGTCTGAGATCATTTGCAAGCCGAAAGAGCCTCATGGGCTGGTGCCAGAGACCCAGCAGGTCATCACGGCTCAGAGGCATGGATAGGTCGCTGAAATGAGCGTCATGGTCAGGACCAGGATTATGGGTCGCCCCAACGATGCTGGATGCACTAAAAGACATCACAGATCTCCTTCAGTATCAACGGATATCCTGCGCTCTTTAGGCAGCTGAGAGACCAGCCTGCCCTTGGAATAAAGTCCGCATCCCAAGACCTGGTCCTGGAAGACAACTATCACAAATCCGGCCTCAGATTCAGCCTCCAGGTCCACGCTCTCGCCGAGCATGAACCGCCTGGCCTGCTCAGAGTCCAGTACGATAATATTCCTGCGGGCATGTTTGCCGAATACCTGCAGAGCACAGGTGGTGGGCTTCCAGGGCTTCTCCTTCATGGACATCATTCTTATGCCTATGGATTCGTAAGACAGCCTTGGAAGATCGGCATCGCTGAAGGCCCAGATGTTCTGGGCGCGCCTGTAGAAAGCAAATCCGGCAAAGGCCTCATCGGGCATGCCGAACCTGGACTGCCAGGCACCGATCACCTCTGCACGATCGATACGCTCGAACTTCTCAGCTCTTGATGAGCTTGGCAACAAAGAACCCTCCAGTATCGTTTTCATGGGGGTAATACCTGGAACATAGCTTTAACTTATCGCTGTACTTATGGCCGCACCATTCATCCAGACCCGGGCAGTCTATCAAGCCAGGCAAGGAGAGGCGCTCTAAATGGACCTGGCCCAGATCCAGCACGGATTCCACCACTGACTCATTCTCCTCAGGAGCATAAGTGCAGGTGGAGTAGATGATCATCCCTCCTGGCTTTGTCAATGCCACTGCCCGCTTGAGAAGGCTTACTTGAAGACGCTGAAGATCCAGGGACCTCTTCTGGCTGGACCTGTTCAGGACCTTCAAGTCCTTCCTGGCAGTGCCTTCGCTTGAGCATGGAACATCCGCCAGGACTCTATCGAACTGGCTGTCGGGAAAGCGGCAGCCATCATACCTGGTTATGGCTACATTTATGGCACCTAATCGTTCGCAGTTGGACCGGAGAGGTGTGAGCCTGCCCAGGGATGGCTCATTGGCCACCACCAGGCCCCGGTTCTCCATCTGCTGGGCTATCTGGGTGGTCTTGCTGCCAGGGGCGGCACACAGATCCAAAACACTCTCCCCCGGCTTTGGATCAAGGACCAGGGGCGGGACCATGGACACCTCCTCCTGGATGTGGATGTAGCCAAGAGTGTGGTCTATCAGCTTTCCTGGACGGTCCATATCCAGACGCAGGCCCAGAGGATACCATTTCAGCACATGATAGCCGATTCCAGTTCTATCCAGGCGCTCAATGAATCGGTCCTTGCTAATCTTGAGGGTGTTTATGCGGACCGAGGCTGGCAGGGGCTGGGACAGGATGGCGAGGAAGTCCTCGAAGTCGGGTATGATCTCTCTGTACCTCTCCAGGTAATCCATAGGCCATATGAAAACGCTTCAGGGAAATATAGTCTCCTGTATCAAACCAGCAAGATCGTGTTCGGCAGGTTTAAAATAGCGCTAATAAGAAGCCCCTTCTTTGAACTCATCCAGAATATGCCTGATCCTGGGTTTGAGCATTGGCAGGTCTTCTTGGACTGTATACCAGACTGCCTCCAGATCTGCGCCAAAATATTGATGGATCAGGATATCCCTCATGCCGGCCATCTTCCTCCATGGGACATCGGGATATTTGGCCCTCACATCCAGGGGTAGATACTTCACGGCCTCGCACATTATCTCAATCCTCCTGATGATCATGTCTTGAAGAGCTGTAGATGCCGCAAAATCCTTCCATGACATTCCATCAGAGTAGAGCTCAACCAGCTCAATGCACTCTATTATATGGGCCAGGAAGACCGAAGGATCCTTTTTCATAGTATGGGAACTTGCTCAGCCAGGATACGATCTCGCAAAAGCGGATGTAACGATTTATAGGTCAGGAGGTCAACTCTCCTGCCGAGGGCATCTTCAAGCTCTATCTTCAAGCCCGCCATGTCCAGCAAGCTCTTCTTTCCCTCGAACTCCACCAGGAGGTCGACATCGCTACACTCGGTCATCTCCCCGCGAACAATGGAGCCAAAGAAGGCAGCCCTCTTCACGCCATTGTTCTTCAGAATCCCCAGAATTTCTTCCCGAGCATCATCAAGCCTGTCTCTCATCATCTCACAAGCGCAGATATATCTGAACCATGATGATATAAGACTATGCGAAAAGTCATCATCAGCCCTGGAGAAGATGGTTGCTGGGTGGCAGGAGTTCACGGCAATGAGCTCAGGCTGGCCATCACCAGAATAATGTAATGGGGTGAGGCCAGATGGAGAATACTCAGTGGAAGTGGTGTTACAGATCGATATTTTCAGCGGCGATCTTTGCTGTCATCTGCCTATCAGCATTCAGCCTTGTTGATGGCATGTCAGGCGGTTTTGCTGTAGCGTTTGTGTCATTCTTCCTCGCTATTGCAGGCGTTGCTGTCACAGCGCTATTTTTCCGCCGTGCGCAGGTCATGGATTCCATCCTAAATGGCACGCAGCCCCTTGCCCACTGGATATATTCGTCTGATGAGGCAGAACAGAGTGCGAGGCGTGAATATGCTGATTATCAGGAGAGAAACCGCGCTATGTTCTTTATCATCGGTGGAATGCTCGTTGTGGCCGCCATCATTATGATCATCTTTGCCGGAGAGGGAGGCTTTATCACAGGGATCTTCCTTCTTGCATTCACAGTTTTCCTTTTCATTGTTTCCAGAATGGTTCCAGTACTCGTCCTTAAAAATGCGCTCAGGGCTCCAAGGGAGGCATATATCGCAGAGAGCGGGATAATTTATGAAGGGGCAGTCTATCCCTTCCACACCTCACTGATGAGAATAGACGGAGCCAAATTCAAAAGAGGATTGGGAAAGAAGCCGTCAGTGCTCATCTTCTCGTTTACTCAGCCCATCGGACTTTATATTCGCTCATCATTCGATATCGAGATCCCTGTGCCTGAAGGCAATGAAGAGATGGCATTCAAAATCGCTGATATGCTGGGACGCAGGGCTTATTGAGAATTAGAGGTTTTCACAATAATCCATATCCAATGGCAGGACATCATCGATATTCAATAAAAAAGGTTGACCCAAGATGGATCATCAAGGCGTGGATGATCAGCAGATCATCCAAATCGCCTAGATCAAAAAATATTAAATGCCTGCTATTCTCAGGCCTCGTAGATCCCTGCGCCCAGCCACCAGGTATCGTCTACCTTGGATACATAGCTCACCTTGGGCTGGCTCTGATTGCTGATCGGGTTCTTCCACTTATACTCATAATAGCCGCTGCCGTTCATGGCTATGGCGTTCATCTCCCTGTTGATGTAAACGCCCTGGTCATTCTGAATATCCATGCGGTTGGTTCCCACCCCTTCTGGCATGTAGGGCAGGCACAGAGTAGTTCCATTGAAATCATGGGCAAAGATGTAGACATCTCCCCTTACCCAGGTGCCTTTTAGGTCCATGAACTCTTTCAGGGCCTTTTCCTTGCCCACGAACAGGGCCTGGCTATGGGCCTCATCCACAAAGGTCTTCAGCTCTTCCCTGTTGGACGGCTTCATGGCAGACAGGTTCTGGGCTGAGGACGAGCTGCTGTATATCCCTGCTCCCAGCCACCAGCTGTCGTCCACCTTGGTGGTGTAGCTCAGCTTCAGCTCCTCTCTCATATCTTCTCTCGGGTTGGGATAGAGGTAGTAGGTCTGTCCGGACCCGGTCCTGGCCAGCTCAAGGTTATCTCCGGTAACAGTCAGCCCATTGGAATCAGTGACATTCAGCCGGTTTGTGCCCAGGAGATTATGCTGGAAAGGCAGGCTCAGAGCATTTCCCAGGAAGTCATAGGCAAATATGTAGAGGTCTCCCCTGACGAACTCGCCATTGGGATCGTTGAAGGCCTGAAGGGCCTTATCCCTGCCGTTCTTTAAAGCATAGTCTTTTGCCTCATTCACAAACGCACTGAGCCTGCGCTGGTCCTCAAAGCTGAAGAGCGGGACCTGGCCCGGGAGGTATATGCCGGAGCCTATCCACAGGCCGTCATCGACCTTGAGCGCATAGACGAGCTTGAGCCCGGTCTGGTTAGCCTCGTTCGGGTTGGGGTACACATATACGGCAAAGCCCTCGCCCTGCTTTGCCACCTCCACCATGTTCTTAATGATGGGCACGCCGTTTGGGTCGAGGAGGTCCAGGTTGTTCCTGCCAATTTTGTCGCTCAGGTAGGGATGGGCCAGAAGTGTGCCGTTGAAGTCGTAGGCAAAGACGTACATGTCACCTCTGACAAACTTTCCATTTGGGTCGCTGAAGGCCTTCAAGGCCTCATCTTTTCCATTATTCAGGGTGTAGTTTTTAGCCTCTTCCAGGAAGGAGACAAGCCCCGCCCTGGCGCTGTCATTGGCTACCGGCGCAGTATAGGCGCTCTGATTTGACGCCTGATCCGCGGCTGCACCTATTGATGGGAAAAGGCAGGCGGCCAGGGCAAAGGATATTATTAACGCAATTATCTTCATGGGAGTTCCTCACAGCTATGATATATAAAGCGATGAGATCAGGCTTCTTATGCTTATCAATTTCTAAGCTAAACCTCCTCCCGTGGGTTAGCGATAAATAATTTCTCGATGCGCTAAACTTTTTATGCCTTGCAAGAGGTAAATTTCGAACAGTTTTAGCGAATCCTATGCTATCTGATATCGTCTTCTTAAGCCGTAAAATAG
>DATMZB010000172.1:0-2837 GCA_035560655.1 Methanotrichaceae archaeon
GTGTATTTGCCCAACGATTATGGCAGAATTATCAGCTGTCTTGTCGGTCGGGCTGCTTGCATTATAAGCACCATATACGGAAGAGATACATATGATGCCGAATATAGAGACTAGAAGTGCTATTTTAATCATATCCCTGCCTCTAATTGCCGGTGATGGCAAGTTTTGATATAAAAATCCATTGGATTCCGCAGAGAAACGTGCATCTCATGACTGACCAAATTTGAGGACCGGGTCTGTGATAAAGTGATCCAAAGCAGGCTATGCCGGCCGCGCAGGTACCATCACCGTATCATGACCTTGCCCAGGGTCACCAGGAATAAAGACATCAGCAACCAGCCCATGAGCCGCTCTGATACGAATATGTACTTAAAGATCCCAACGGCTCCGGGCCCGCTGGCATCTGAAAAGAAGGCCAGGAAGCTGTAGTAAATGGCATCATTGAGAGATGCATGTGCACCGCTAATCCAGAACATGCCTGCAAATACAAATATCAGGCCCATGCTCAGAAAGACTGTGCGGGCAGGACGGATGCCGTATCCACACGTCAGGTCGGCTATGATGTCGAGGTACTTTGACCTGTCCGACCAACTCTTGCCATCCTGGCTTTTAGACCTGTACTGGTAATAGCAGTCATCCGCATCCTTAAACCACTCCAGATCGCTGTATATCTTCACCAAAGAGAGGTAGGTTGCTCCATCGCAGACTATATGATCTTTTATAGACGACCAGGGAAGCTTCAAGCTCTCGAACTTGACCTCAGTGAAATAGGCATCCTTTGCGAACTGGACATCGCTGAAGTCTGCAAACTCCTCGAACTTGGAGTTCATGAATGTAGCATACCCTGCGAACTGGGCTCTGCTGAATGATGCGTCCTCGCAGAAGGGAGTCCCCATAAAAGAGGCGTCTTTATGGAACTGGACGCCGTTGAATGAGGTATCGCCACTGAACTTGGATTCGCTGAAGTAGGCATAGCCTGCAAACTGGGATATCCTGAAGGAGGCATAGCCAGTGAACAGGGACTCGCTGAAGTCGGCATACTTGTCGAAATGCGACCCGCTGAAGTAGGCATCTCCAATGAAGCTGGCTCCCCTGAAATGGGAGTCTTTATTGAACTGGGCATCTACGAAGTGGGCATCGCCGCAGAACTGAACGCCCTCGAAGTCTGCATACTCTCCAAACCTGGACTCGCTGAAGTCGGCGTACTCATCGAACTTGGCTTCATTGAATGAGGCATATCCCTCTAGATGTGATCCTGCAAAGGAGACGTGCTGCATAAACTCAGTGCCGTTGAACTCCAGATCCTCTGCAAAGATTGCCCTCTCGAACTCAAGCGGGCCTTCGATGCGTGAGTTGGTGATTCTTATTGCTGAGATGATCACCAGAAAATGGTTTGGCGGCAGTAACTCACCATTCTCGGGCTCCTGGTCAGAAGACTGCTCAAGCATCCAGCTCAAGTTGCCCAGGTCGAGGTCGCCCCTGATCAGGACAGAATCGTAATCCACCGGCTCTCCATTGGCTATCTTCTCCAGTATATCCTGGGACGGGATCACGGTTAGGTCGCTGGATTCAGAGGAGATGCCCTTCATAAGCTGGAAGATTGGGCAGGAGCAGGATATCCTTTTCGGTCAATGCTCACTGCAGAAGCATCATCATCCTGATGAAGTACTGCTATCCTGAATCGTTGAATCGCATCTAAGAGGATCAATGCATTTAAAGCCTTGAATCGCAATAGTAGAGGGGATCTAATTGGCAAGCTCCAATCCATCCGATTCTAAGGCGGTCATAGAAGCCGCGCTCTTCGCATCTGGAAAAGCTCTGTCCATAAAAGAGCTGTCCAGCCTCTCAGGCCTGCATCCAGAGGAGGTCAGCGCTCTCGCAGACGAGCTGGTCAGGGAGTACTGCTGCCGGGACAGCGGCATAGAGATAAGATCCTTTGAAGGCAGGTATGTGATGCAGGTCAGGGGAATCCTTGCGGTGCAGGTCAGATCTGTGGCGCCAAAAGAGCTTGAGGCCCCACTGATCAGGACCCTGGCAATAATCGCCTACAAGCAGCCCATGAAGCAGAGCGAGCTTGCAGAGATCAGGGGCAACAAGAGCTATGACCACATCCACAAGCTTGAGGAGCTGGGGCTGATAAGCGCTGTGAAGAAGGGAAGGACGAAGGTCCTGACCACCACAAAGGGCTTTGCAGACTACTTCGGCCTGGACTCTGACAGCCCTGACCTGGTGAGGCATGCACTTCTGGGCAGGCGAAAGAGCATAGGCATGACGAGGATGTATGAGAGCCTGGCTGCCAGGATGGGGCTGGACTACATACTGGTAAATCCCTACAAGCCGGGAGAGGGCGATATAGAGAAGCTCTCAGAGATCCAGATATTGGTGGCAGCTCCAGGATACGAGGACAGGATAAGGCAGCACTATAAAGGTGAGATCATCGAGGCAGGGGTCAGAACCTTATCCCAGCTCAAGGGAAGCGCTGAGGAGATCTTCAATGCCTGCGGCGAGGGAAATATTGAGCCCCTTGCTAAAGAGATAGATGCCCTCCTGAGGCAGTACCGTGAACGTGCCAAGTACGCAAGGCCTGTCAAGCCGCTCACAGCTATGATCACTGATCTGGCAAAGGACCTGAGGATACCAGTCAGAGACGAGGGCATAACCGCTGCCCCCGACTACGCCCAGCTCAAAGCTGCGGTGATAGTGCCCACCCACCAGCCATATGACATGGATATACTGGAGAGGATCAAGCAGAGGTACGATGCACTCCTGGCAGGCCTGATGTGATCCTGATAAGATGAGATACCATCCCGGGAATGAAGTTGCAGGCGTTCGCCTTG
>DATMZB010000173.1:0-2711 GCA_035560655.1 Methanotrichaceae archaeon
TCACTGCTGGAGGCATACCGGCTGGGAGTCGAGCAAGACCCTCTGGTGGTGCTGGACAGATCGCCTTTCCTCCTGCCCCTGGCAAGGCTTCGGAACGACTATGAAGATTATGGGTTGCTCATGGTAGACTCCAGGGAGGCCAGGCTTTACCTGATCAGATCTGACATCTTAGAGGAGAAGAGCCATTCGTCCATAGACCTGATGAACAAGCACAAGAAGGGCGGCATGTGCCAGATGCGCTTCAACCGCCTGAGGGCTGGAGCCATAAAATCGTTCCTGTCTTCAGTTGCAGATGATCTCTCCAGCAGCGCAGATCTTGCCAGCCTCAGGGGGCTGATAGTGGCAGGGCCTGGAGAGGCAAAATCGATGCTGCTGGAGGAGATGCCTGAGAGCCTGAGGCGCCGTGTAATGGACCTGGTGGATATTCCTATGGATATAGACAGGCGAGAGCTGGTGAAGATTGGAGACGGCATATCCAGGGAGGAGGACAGGAACGCTGCCTCTGCAGCCCTGGAAGGCCTAAAATCTGCAGTGCTCAAAGGCCGGCTGTCGGCCTGCGGACCTAAAGAGGCGCACCAGGCATTGGAAGATGGCAGGGTCAGCCTCCTGGTCATAAAAAATGACTTCGCCATGCCTGCAATGGTCTGCCACAGCTGCCAGATAGTTCCTGAGATCCAGCATCAGAGCTGCCCTAGCTGTGGTGGGCACCTGTCACAGGAGAATGTAGCTGAGGAACTGCTGAGGCTGGCCCAGAGGACCGGGGCTGAGGTGGTGCTGGCAGACCATGATCAGTTCCTGGAATCAATCGGCGGAGTAGGGGCCATACTGCGCTCCTGAGCTGATGCCAGGATATTCATGATCGAAGGCATTGCCACATATGTGACATCCTCCTGCTCCTGAAGCATGAAAGTAGATGGACAGCATCCCCTGGAAGGTGGGGTCTTCTGCCTGCGTTCCTATAAACGATCTCGATACTGAGCGGCCATAGAACGCAAACATCACCATCTACCGCCATATTTTTGTGATCGGACTGTATAACATTTAAAGATACGTGGAGGTGTGACTTTTGGAAGATGCATTCATAAGGCAGCCCTTGATCGGGATCGTTCCCTGGTGGACCGTCCTTCTGGAAGGCATAGCAGCTCTGATCATAGGACTCCTCTTTCTGGCCGCGCCCGTCTTTACATTGCTTGCCGCCGTCTCATTCCTGGGAGCCTATTGGTTTGTCATAGGCGTCCTGGCGATCATCAGCATGTTCGTTGATAGATCTAACTTGGGCCTAAAGCTGATTGTAGGCATCCTGGGAATAATAGCAGGCATCGCCGTCCTGGAGTATCCGGCAATAAGCGCCATAGTAGTACCTGCGACGTTGATCCTCTATATCGCAATCCTGGGAGTATTCTTAGGCCTGGTAAGCCTGTACAGGGCTGCAAGCAGCCGCGCCTGGGGGCATGCAGTTACAGGCATCATAAGCATACTCTTTGGCCTGCTCATAATCGCCAACCCGCTGGCTGCAGTTATGGCATTACCATATGTGCTCGGCATCATCGGAGTAATAGGCGGGATTATAACCATAGCTGGCGCCCTTAGCCTGCGATCAGCCCACAGGCATTTTGAGGCAGTGCCGGCAGGGCGTGTTACATCATCTATGGGTGCTGGCCTTGAGCCTGGAGAGACTACGACACGCTCTGGAGAAGAAGAGCCAAAAGTGTGACCATACCTCGAGAAGATGGTGCCAGACAGGACATCATCGGGCCTGCTTAGCAAGCGCAAATGCTGTATCAGAAACGACCTGGAGCAGGGATGCGATTGATCATTTCATGCCCTGACTGCACAAGCCTTCTCCATTGCATGGGCAGATGAAATCTGATGCAGTGCGATTTCGATATCAATGGATAGCCATCGCCATCTATCACTGCGCTCCCGAGGAGATTTGTGATTGAAATATGGGGTGTTGCTCTTGGCAGATGCAAACATAAGCTCAAACCCAAACTTGAGACGCTCTTTGACCGGGTCCATCCTACCGTGGGTGGTAATACTGGAAGGCGCGATCGCCTTGTTCATCGGGCTTGCCCTGATGGGCCTAGGCCGCCTGCCGGCCTTGGCCAGTATAGAGCTGGTTCGAGTGCTGGGGCCCTACTGGCTGGCAATTGGCATCCTGTGGATCATCGGCTCCTTCGAGAATAACGCAGGCCGGAGCGAGAACCTGGCGGGAGGCATCTTGGGCATCATAATTGGCCTTGCTTCAGCCTATTACATTCCATTGGGGGCTGCGGCCCTCTACATAGGCATCATTGGAATCATCATAGGCCTGATAGGCCTGTACAGCGCCTATAGAAGCCAGAACTGGGGGCATGGCGTGATAGGCCTCGTGAGCATGCTCTTTGGCCTGATCGTAAGCGCTAACTCAGAGCTGTCGTTTTGGGCCGGAGCCATTGGTATCGTTGGCGGAATCATCACTATCTATGCGGGCTTTGCTATGCTCTCTGCCCTCAGGAGCACATATCCCCGGACTGTGCCAGCATCGAGACGGGTCGAGCCTCAACTGGGAGCAGGCATAGACCCGGTTGAGGGCGGCGGGCTGCCTGATGATCCCAGTGAGGATGAGACCGGGAAGTGAGCTCATCTGGATCTGGGCCCGGGACATCAAATATCAAGTGAGCCTTGCCCGGGTATGTCTTTGGATATGCCGAGTTTAAGGGTTGAGTAGC
>DATMZB010000174.1:0-8734 GCA_035560655.1 Methanotrichaceae archaeon
TGTTACAGCTAGTAACATTAGGGTTTTTATTTACGATATTTATTGTGACATCCTCTTTGGGTGCCAGCCTTGAGGCCAGCACAGCTGAGCCCGGCAACTCGCCTTTGTATGATTACAGATATAATCAGGCTGCAGAGGAGCTGGGGCTTTTGAACAACGGGTCCTCTGAAAGCAAGCTCAGCTACGGCAGCATAGAGACTGCAAGCCTGAACCCCGAAGATACGGGTGTGGAAGAGAGGCTCACAACCAAGAGCTCTGACCCTGAGGAGGAAAACGGCCCAATATTTGACATGACAGTACGAGGCTGCCAGGACATACCGACTATGGGCAAGAACACCTGCAGCAGCACTTGTGTTGGAACCTGCAGTAACACCTGCAACTCGATCACCTGCGGAGGAGCGACCTCTTGTGGTGGAGTAAACACATGCAGCAATACCTGCGGCAGCACCTGTGCAGCTTCCTGTGGCAGAACCTGCAGCAATACCTGCGGAAGCACCTGCGGAAGCACCTGTATGGCTTCCTGCGGCAGAACCTGCAGCAGAACCTGCGAGGATACCTGCGGCGGGACCTGCGGATACACATGCTACAGCACCTGTCGCAGCAGCTGTGGATATACCTGTGCAGCCACCTGCGCCAGTACCTGTGGTTATACCTGTGCCAGCACCTGCCGCAGCACCTGTGGATACACCTGCAGCTACACATGCGCCAGCACCTGCGCTCAGACCTGCTCAGCCACGTGCGGCTCGAAGTGCACACCGGCCCCGGTAGCTCCTGTAGTAAATGCTCCTCTGGCTGATTATACAACCAGGTCTCCAAGGCCTGCTGAACAGAACGCAATACTGTCATATGATGAAGAGTATGCACCGCCTGAGTATGTTTACTATAAGGGAGTGAACACGCAGTGGGCTGCTTTCGACAGAAGCTTCGCAGGGAACTACCTGCTGGCCTGGGTCAAGACCCAGGATAACAGCTGGAGCGTGGTTGCACGCACTCCGCTGGGCAGCTGGGTGCAAGAGGTCATCTACGTGCCAGTGAGCGGAGACCTGACCATGTCCAGCATATCTCCAGGCGGCCTGACTGACAGCAAATACTACGGCCGCGCCACACCGGGATACAAGTACGTGTGGTTCTATGCAGGGATGCCTGGAACATATGGAGGCATCTTCAGCATTGGAGGCGTGAGGTCCAACCAGATAACCCTCTTTGCGTACTAGGATTTAGAGCCAAAATCGCAGCCAGACCTGCATGAGCGATGGCTTATGCAGGCTCTGGAACGCCTGCCCCCAGAGACAGCAGGCTGTGGTTCTCAGAACTGACCAAATGTCCTTTTCGATGCAACCTTACAGTCAATCATCAATTCAATGTCAATCCCATCTGCATATCCCGCTACAGGGTTTTCCATAGCAAGCGGCGATCGTGGGCGTGAGCCACGAAAAAGATTGTAAAATTCTCACAGTATGATATAATTAGACAACCATTACACATTGCATTAGACGATCATGATATAATGGCCTGATTCCGGATGGCCTGTACCACATTTTTATTACTTCGTAGTGCACATTTATCACCACCTGGGCGGGCAGATCTCACTGGGCATATTCCCCAACCCTATGCCAGTTGAATCGCTTAGAATAACCCTCCTACGTTATTGGCCCGCCCGGCCATCATTTTATCCTGAAGCATGCTCTTTCCAGCGAAGAGAGTGATTTTAAGGCGGGTAACTTAGCGCATTCAAACTGTTGAGGCTTTTTTCAGGCTCACTATGACACCATTCACGCATTGTTTATAGCAAAGAAGCCCGATTGAGACCGCATATTCTAAATTCAGACTCCTTGCACTACATCCTCATATCGCCGATAGTTGAAGAGATACGCCTGGTACACAGCGACCAGCATGGATAACTTGCACCTATCAGTAACCATTATGAAGGATTCGCACTTACCGTTTGCCAAGGAGCCTATCAGGGATATATAAAGTCAAAGATTTAGGGACTATACAGCAGGCGACCGCGTCGGCATCCTTTTAAAGCGCTCAATTGAGACCTATGCCACAATCATCGCTGTTCTGAAGCTGGGCGCGGCCTACGTCCCTCTGGATTTCAGCCCGTCACGCAGCGAGGACTGGTGCGTGATCGCAGTTGGAAGAGGCCGTCGCATAGGCATTGACCTTGAGCCCAGAAGCCCGGCTGCGTCGCTGCGATGGCGGCAGCTGGCAGATGAATCTGGTTTTACAGGGATCTCTAACAGCATAGCCAGCATCAGCAAGACCTGATAACAGAGCATATCCAGGCCATCCAGTGAGGATGCATAAGAGACTGATCTGAGAAAAGCCGGTTAAGTTGATATGCCCCAGAATCGATATAGCAGAGAGGGATTGCGTGTACAAAACAGCACCACTAATCTGCCTTATGGTATTCGCCGCCTTGGCGATATCGGCCATCTCTGCCCAGGAGTCAAATGGGATCATGGATGCAGCAAACAACACCAGTCAGGCTAATGAGTCCAATGATACCCTGTCAGGACACGGCCTGAATGCATCAAGCACTGAGCCTATAGAGAATCCCGGCATTTCCAGCCCTGGCTCAGGTTTTGCACTGGGCAAGACTGCGCCATCGAAGCCGAACTACAGCATAGAAAGCAACAGCGGGACCATGACCATGTACAATATCTCCAAATACTCAAATACCAAGCCCCTATACAACATTGAGAAGTTCTCCCATACCCTGCCAACCTACAACATGAGCACACCCACCAAGCCCGGCGTCCGTGTGGATGAGTGGCCGTTTGTGTGCGACATCGTCTGATAGTTCAAGAGCACCGAGGCTTTTGCTCAATTTTTTAACAATGAGCGTTAATTAGAGGTATTAATAAATGGCTTGTCTATATAGAGACTTGATCATTTGTCCAAGATTCTGGAGACTATGATATGGTAATTCCAAACACTATGCGCGCCATGGTCCTGGAAGGGCCTGGAAGCAGGCTAAAAGAGATGGACCTTCCAGTCCCAAGGCCCGGACCTGAGCAGGTCTTGATCAAGGTCCATGCCTGTGGAGTCTGCCGCACAGACCTGCACATAGTTGACGGAGAGCTTGCCAATCCTAAACTTCCTCTGATCCCCGGGCATGAGATAGTGGGCACTGTGGTCCAGGCCGGAGATAATGTCAGGAACTTTCATCCTGGCGATAGGATAGGCGTTCCCTGGCTGGGCTATACTGATGGGACATGCAGATACTGCAAGACGGGCCGGGAGAACCTCTGCGACCACCCGCTATTTACGGGCTACACAATAGACGGGGGCTATGCAGAGTATGCGGTTGCAGATAACAGGTACTGCTTCCCGATACCTGAAGAGTATGGGGATGCTCAGGCCGCCCCGCTCATGTGCGCAGGGCTGATAGGGTACAGGTCGTACCGCCTGGCCTTGAGCGAGAACCCCGGGACTGAAAGGCTGGGGATATACGGATTTGGCGCTGCAGCCCATATAATAGCCCAGGTGGCGGTCTTTCAGGGAAAGAAGGTCTATGCATTCACAAGGAAGGGAGATCTTGAGGCGCAAGAGTTCGCAAAAGGACTTGGATCCGTCTGGGCAGGAAGCTCCACGGACCTCCCGCCCGATGAGCTGGATGCTGCAGTTCTCTTTGCTCCTGTGGGACCGCTTGTGCCTGCAGCCCTCAAGGCCATGGCCAAGGGAGGGGCTGTCATCTGCGGCGGAATTCACATGAGCGACATACCATCGTTTCCATACAGCATACTCTGGGAAGAGAGGGTGGTCAGGTCTGTGGCAAACCTGACAAGGAGAGACGGCTGGGAGTTTCTGGAGCTGGCGCCCAGGGTGCCTGTGAGGACCAGGGTGCAGACATTTCCGCTGGATAAGGCCAATGAGGCACTGGAGAGGCTGCGCAGTGGAAAGATAGAGGGAGCAGCAGTCCTGGTGATGCCTGAAGGGCGGTGATGAAATTTATGCCGGTATCGGAATTTAGGAAGAGATCCCGCGACCTCAGATAGGAATATTATTTAAATTGTTATTGCTGATAATTACAGGGTGTATTGCACAGGAGATGCCCTGACCGATATAGGCATGGTCAGGGAAGAGAACCAGGATGCCTATCTCATAGATGATAAGGAAGAGCTCTTTGCAGTGGCCGACGGCATGGGCGCAATGCTGAAAGGTGCCCAGGCGTCCAGGCTCGCCCTGGAATGCCTGCATGAGATGGTCCAGGATGGGAAAGTGCCTGAGGGCGCTGGAAAGGAAGAGATCGCCACGTCTTTGAGGGCTGCAGTCTCCAGACTGAGCGACATTCTTATGAGAGACCTCGGGCGAAACTCAGGCACAACCCTGATATTTGTGCTGGCCAAAGGCAGCGATCTTCATATAGCCAACCTGGGAGACAGCCGTGCCTATCTCTTCAGGGATGAGGAGATAAAGAGGCTTACCAAAGACCACAACGTGGCAGCCATGCTTCTGGAGGCAGGAGAGATAAGTTCAAAGGACGCAATGCGCCATCCTCTCAGAAACCTGGTCACGAGGTACCTGGGCATGGAGCATGCCGTTCCTGAAATTGAGGCAATAGCTGCAGAGGCCGGCGACCGTCTGCTCCTGTGCACAGACGGCCTCACATCAGAGGTCGATGATATGGAGATAGCCCGGATTCTCAGGGGATCTGACCGCCGTGCCGCTTTAAAAGATCTCATAGAGGCAGCCAATAAGGCCGGTGGAGAGGATAATATAACTGCACTGATTATCGATTGCCCTGGAATGACATGAGACGTCCTGCCGATCTTCATGCTCATGAGTACTTCTTAAGAACTGCTTCAAGCTCCGTATTCCGCAAAGGCTTCGAGATGTAATCATTCATGCCTGATTCCAGACACGTCTCACGATCGCCATCCATGGCATAAGCAGTGATGGCTACTATGTGGGGCTGCTTATCAGCGGGCCAGCGCGTTCGTATCTCCCTGCAGGCCTCAAGCCCGTCCATCAAAGGCATTCTTATGTCCATGAATATGATGTCATAGGTTTGGCTCATCGTCGCCTTTTGCCATAGCCCCATCCGATTTGCAGTCTGATACGCCTACGGAACTATTGGAAGTATATAAAATGCGTTTAATAACTGGGAAAATCTCGATGATCCAGAAGCTACTCCTTGATCTGCTTCATGAATGCATTCCACCTTCTTGCATCTTCGACCTTTCTCTTGATGGCCTCTTCTCTTTCATCGCCGTGCTCTCTTCTCTTCAGGAGGTCCTTCAATTCCACCAGGGCTCTTATGACTCCCGCAGTCTCATCATAAAGCTCCCTGGCCTGAAGGCGGGTCAGGCTGGAGGCTTTCAGCTTCTCCTCATCCTGCAGCTCCATGGACCTCAGGATATCTATCAGCTCCCTCACCTGGGCCCTCTCATCTGCTGTGAGCTCCTTCTCGCTGAAGAGCCGTTCCAAAAGGCGGCGCAGGTCTATATCGCCTTTATCCGAATGGACCTCAGGGGGCAGGCTGGTGCTGGCCAGGCCCTCCTTCTCCATCTCCATTCTTATGGCCTCCCGCCCGTCACTCAGGCGGTCGGGTATATGCACCCCTATCCAGACCAGGGATCTGTGAAGGCTCTCCAGCATCTGTTTGCGTTCTTCATCAGTCAGGCTGATGCTTGAGTCGTCCCCGGAAAGCTCTCTTGTTTTCCTGTGGCCCTCATCCATACTATCATCTAATCACCCATTCACCTCTATTTAATTTATGCAGTTCTGGCGGAACAGATTTATCATCTGCCAGGCTAACCAGAGCTCATGGCAATTAGCAAGGATATCAGGAATCTAGTGCTGCTGGTGGTGGCCATTGTGATAGTCGTAGTGCTCTGGAATACCATCAGGTTCCTGGCAGGTCTGGCCATCTTCCTGATAGCGGTCTATATAGTCTACATGTTCCTCAAGGGCAAGCTTTAGCCGGGATGAAATAATCATCTCTTAAAGGAGGCCTAAGACTCATGATCAAAAGAGCTTTCATACCCATTCTCATCCTTGCCTGTCTATTCCTGCAGGCATTCCCGCAGGCTGCAGCTGCAGGCGACCAGGCCGGTAGTGAGAACGTCAACTGGATCAGGACCGGCTCGGCTGCCGGCAACTCTGAGACATCCCAGGCAGTCATAGGGAAATCAACTGCTGCCAGCACATCCATAGGAGGAGCAACGGTTGGATCATCCGGACCTGTGAACGTGGCATCAGGAGCATCAGCCCTATCGGAGCTGGTCATGGCAGGGTCATCTGCAAGCGCAATATCTCCCCTGACGGTAGGCTCGACGGATGTGGCCAGGACCAAGTCCATAACAAGCGCGCCTGTGGCCACGCTGGGTACCGGATCCAGCATAGGTTCTGTGGGCAGCTCAGTGCCAGCTGCGAGCTTCAACGCCACCGGCACCTGGTCTCTTGAGCTCAAGGACTATATGGAGAGAAGCCTCAAGCTCACCCTCTACCAGATAGGAGATGTGGTTACGGGCTACGGCAACCTGGACTCCGGCACGAAAAGCACGGACGTCGCAGCAGCGGGATCCGTATCAGGAGGATCAGTTGATCTCTTCGTATCGCCCGCGGGAGGATTGAGCGTCTACAGGATGAGGCTTGCCCAGTCAGGCCAGTCTCTGTCCGGGGACTATCAGGCCTACTCGTCCGACGGCGCCGTCTGGTCAGGAACTGCAAACGCCGAAACAGGCGAAGCATCCGGCTCTGTGAAAGTTGGCAATATCCAGAAAGAACCCTCACCATCATCTTTGAAGATCGGCGAGGGGCAAAACGAGAGCGTTGCCACCATCTCAGCAGCCGAGGCCGGGTCCAGCAGCCAGGCTGTGGCAGTCAATGAGTATCTCTCCCAGCCCACCGAGAGCGGCGAGAACATCACATCAACTCCAACTGGCGGCAGAAAGATCACCAGAAACGAGAACATCGTGGCATCTGAGAGCGGCGCTGTCACCAGCACCTCAAGCGACGGCAGCACATCAAGCGAGGGCAGTACTTCATTCAACAGTGCAGATGACAGCATCGGGGTTCCAAGGCCTGCCTATTGATGCCTTCTTAACAGGACATTTTTTTATTGGCGTCTTTTGAACTCAGCCATAGCCTGACGGCCGGAGACTTCGGGCAAACCCCGCGCCATAACATTTTGTTCACCACTAACAGCGACGACATAGAAAGCTCAAGATCAAGATAACCGGGCCGAAAGTCCATGAGGTGGGCTGCCGATGCTTTCTGAGGAGCAATGCCATTGATCTCGGCCTTGGAGGCTGCCGTTCCCGCAATCGACCCTGAGAGAAAGAGCAGGTGGTTATGACTTAGTCAACTGAGATGAGGATGCCGTCGAGGACTTTAAGAATCTGGTAGTGACCGAAGGCCGGGGGGTTTCTCGCTCGCCCCCAGCAAGTTAGATGGTCCAGATCACTCACAGCTTGCCTGCAGCCGGTCCCATCTTCTTCATGAGGCGCTTCATGTTCATCTTTCCCATGCCGCCCCTCATGCCTTTTATGGCCTTCTGCATGGCCTGGTGAGATTTCAGAAGCTCTTTGACAAGCTCCGGCGGCGTTCCGCTGCCGCGGGAGATGCGCTTGACCCTTGCTGCAGTTATGAGCTTTGGATCTTCAAGCTCTGCATCGGTCATAGAGTCCATGACCACCCTGTACTTGTCCAGCCGATCTTTGGTGGCCTGGTATTCCTTATCAGACAGCTCCAGGCCCAGGCCGCCCATGGGCAGCATCTGCATGATCTGCTTTAGAGGCCCCAGCTTGTTCATGGCCTCCATCTGCTTGTACATGTCCTTGAGGGTAAATTTGCCCCTCATCATGGACTCGACATCCATCTCCTCATCGGCCTGGATCTCCTGGGCCTTCTCAATGAGGGTCTTGATGTCTCCCATGCCAAGCAGCCGGGATATGAACCTGTCAGCCTCAAACTTCTCCAAATCGCTGGGCGTCTCTCCAACACCAATGAACGCCACCGATGTCTTGGTCTCGGCCACAGCGGACATGGCTCCGCCGCCCTTGGCAGTGCCGTCCAGCTTGGTTATTATGACGCCCGTGATCTGGACTGCATCGTGGAAGGCCCGTGCCTGCTCAGAGGCCTGCTGGCCCAGGGCCGCATCCATCACAAGTAGCTTCTGGTCGGCGTTGACTACGGCATGAATATCCTCCATCTCCTGGATCAGGTCTGCCTCCAGGGCATGTCTGCCTGCTGTATCGACTATCCTTACATCGTACTTCTTGGCGGCCTCAAGTCCGCGCTTGGCCACGGCCGGGGCATCAGTGTTGCCCTTCTCTCCGTAAAAGAAGATGCCCTGCTTCTCGCAGAGGGCCTTGAGCTGGTCATAGGCCCCGGCGCGGAATGTATCTGCGCATATGACGGCAGTCCTCAGGCCCTTCCTCTGGAAGTATGTTGCCAGCTTTGCAGCAGTTGTGGTCTTGCCGCTTCCCTGCAGCCCCACAAGCATTATGGTCTGCCTCTCGAGCTTTACATCAGAGCTCTTTCCTACCAGGTTTATCAGCTCCTGGTAGACTATGTTTATGACGTGCTCCCGTGGGTTCATGCCTGCAGGCGGCTTCTCATCCAGGGCTCTGTCTCTGATGCGGTTGGACAGGGTCATTACCAGCTTGACATTTACATCGGCCTGCAGCAAAGCACGCTGAATCTCCCTGACAGCCTCATCTACCAGCGGCTTGTCTATCTTATTCGCAGAAGCGATCTTTCTAAGGGCAGATCGCAGAGA
>DATMZB010000175.1:0-4504 GCA_035560655.1 Methanotrichaceae archaeon
TGGGGAGACTTTTTCTGATTTACCTTTAAAAGCCGGCGTTCTACCATCTTCGGATCACGAGAACTTGCCACTAGTTTTTGAAAAGCATGTAATTGATATCTTCTTAGAACAATCGTTTGCATCATATATCAATGCTCGTCATCCAGATGTGGTCTTACTTTGCGGCGTCGCGACAGATTACTGCATTAAGGCTGCAGCTCTTGGTCTCAGAGAGAAGGGAATCAAGGTCTATCTATTGCTTGATGCCATCGCAGGCATCTCTGAAGAGAGTACAAGAGATGCCCTGGAGACTGTGAGAAATGCAGGCGTCGAGTTCATCACAACAGAACATCTGACGCAGCTAAGCTATCTAAATGCAGAATTCGGCAGCCAGTTTTCAATTCATGCGGGACGACAATCATGGATTCCTTTGCAGTAATTGAGAATTTGTGCTGCAGCAGCCTACTATGCATCAGATATTGAAGTCAAGCATAGCTCCAATGTCTCTGAAATCGAGGAGCAAGCTGCAGTTGAGCAGGGATTGAACATTCTTAGATCGTTCATCTTTTTAACCTAGAAACAAATCCCATTCCATAGTGACAGATACAATCATCCATCCAGAAATCCAGCCTCATAGCTCAGAACCCGGGAGCAAGAACCGCTATATAATCATGCTCATGATCCTTGCAGGCGTTCTCATGGCAGTTGTGGACGGGTCAGTGGTCAGCATCGCCCTTCCCACAATCACAGGATACTTCAATGTGAGCGTAGCCGAGTCGGAGTGGGTCATGACCTCCTACCTGGTCACTCTGACAAGCCTTCTCCTAATCTTTGGCAAGGTTGCCGAGCGCACTGGAAAGGCCAGGCTCTTTGGCCTGGGAATTGCCCTTTTCACCCTGAGCTCTCTTGCCTGTGGCATCTCCTCTAGCCTCGGTCAGCTGATACTTTTCAGGGTGATCCAGTCCGCAGGAGCTGCCATGATGTTCTCCATAAGCGCGGCCATGGTCTTCCAGGTCTTCCCTCGTGGAGAGCAGGGCCGGGCCATGGGCTATATTGGAGCCACGGTGGCCATAGGCAGCATAATAGGCCCGTCTCTTGGAGGCTTCATAGTGGAGATCCTGGGCTGGCAGTACATCTTCCTGATAAACGTGCCCATAGGCATGGTCCTGATGGCCCTGTCTGCCAGATACCTCAGGGTTGAGGAGCGCAGGTCAAGCCGCCTGAACATGGACTGGCCAGGAGCCCTGGCCCTGGTACTGTTCATGGTCTCTCTGATGGCCTTTTTAGGAGAGCTGGCCAGCAGCTTTGCAATCCAGCCGGCCACAGTTGCACTGGCTGCAATCTGCCTGGTCTCACTCATTGCTTTCGTGGCTGTCGAGCGCAGGCAGAAGGTGCCTCTCTTGGACCTCTCAGTCTTCGGATACCCGAGGTTCGTGCTGCCCAGCATCAGCATGATAATCTTCTTCGTATCCAACCTGATGGTGTCAGTTCTAGGTCCTTTCTACTTCGAGGGAGTGATGGGCTACAACCCCTCCCAGGTGGGGCTGATCTACCTAATAGTCCCGGCCATAATGGTGATCGGATCGCCTTTTACTGGCTGGCTATACGACAAACATCACAACAGGTATTATGCAGCCCTTGGCATGGCGGTCCTGGCCTTATCTTTGATGCTCATGGGATATATGGCTGGCACTGCAGTCCCAAACCCAGAAATGCTGTTGCTCACCTTCGTGCCTGTTGGCATTGGCGCCGCCTTATTCCAGAGCCCCAACAATACAGAGGTCATGAGGGCTCTTCCCAGGGAAAAGATGAACATCGCCTCAAGCTTCACGGCCACTGTTAGAAACCTGGGCATGGCTCTTGGAGTCTCACTCTCAAGCGTCCTTGTCTCTCTCCAGCTGGCCCAGGCCGGATACTTTGGAGCCATACTCGACGCCGGCCCAGGCCTGCTCTCCTCATCTATAAGCAGGGTGATGATGCTGGCAGGAGCCTTGTGCATCGTGGGCACAGTGACTTGTATAATCCGCGGCGTGGAATCAGCCTGATCTAGATGGCTGATCTTCTCTGAGAGGGAGGAATGCTTGCGGCAATTGCAAGGATCGGTCCTATCAGCATCCCGGTTCCTGCCATGAGTCCGGCTATGCCTATGGCAAACAGGGCAGCTCTACCGTGAATTCCGATCTCTCTCTGTCTTGATATCCTGATTGAGGCCACGCCTAGGACCCATGGGAAGGCGGCCAAAATTAGGGATATGAGCACCTCAGGCACCAGCGGAGCCCGGGTTAGGTTGAACATTATCTGGAAGAGCAGGCCTGCCGACGTGCCCAGGTAAAACAGGCCTGAAAGAGAGCCGGCTACGCTGAAGAAGGCCAGAGAGAGCCTGCGGGGAAGAGCTATGATTCCCTGCAAGAGCACTATGAACATGGGCATGAACATAAGTGCCGTGCTCTGACCCTCCCATTTATAAACCGAGATCAGGTCTATTGGCGCAAGTATCCTCTCTGCCAGGGTAGATGACTCCAGGTAACCTATGGTCAGGCTATAGTTGCCTCCCTCAGAAGGAGCATATACTGCAGCATAATACCTTCCAGACTCGGGTGCTTCCAGATCAAGCTCTGCCATCTCCAGGTAGCTGCTGGGTCCAAAAGGCTCGTAGGTTGCATGAGCTGGCTCATAGCCCTGGATTGCAATGGCCTTGAGCCCGGAGGGGACCTCTACAAACCCGGGCAGGTCGCCTTTTGAGTTCAATCCCGGGCCAATCAGGGCAAGTCCAGGCTTGAAGCTGGCATCCTCCGGGCCTGTTGATTTAAGCAGAGATAAATAAATTCTCTGACCCTTCACCATATCGAAGCTATAATATTGGGCCTTATCAGGCATGAGGCTGCTATAGGCAGCCCAGGATTTGACAGGATCTGATATGTAAGCGGCAGAATGAATGTTCATATTGTTCTCGGGCAGCAAAAGCACATGGGCTGTCACTCCCGGAGCTAACCAAAGAATCATTAGTAATACGGCGAAAAACGGTCTCATATACTTTTAATATACGCCCATTGATATTAAATTTTTGGATCTGTTCAGACACGGAGTAATGGATTTATATTCTGTATAGCGTACAGCAGCTAGATAGGGGCACTCCCAGCCTCGCTGAGGCATAAAACTATGCAGATTATCAAACTGCTAGGTCGTGGCCTGCATGCTCAAAAGATTTATATCTACTCAAAGCAACTATCTTATGTTACAAAATACTTTTGGGAGTGTATTGAACGATGATAACAAGAGCTTTAACTATGCTGTTTTTGCTGTTTCTGGCACTGGCATCAACAGGCATAGTCACAGGTCAAGACGATGATAATTATGGTATACTAAATGCGACCAGGGATCTGGGAGACCTGAACATCTTCAGCGCCGCCCTTCAAAAGAATGATCTGGTTGGCACTCTGAACAATGATGATGTTCTCCAGGTAGGAAACAATTCTTTTGTAGTCTTTGCCCCGAATGATCAGGCCTTCCAGAACCTGCCCACAGGGATGCTGGATGCCCTATACAACAATGCTGGGGCCTTCAAGGATGTGCTGAACCATCACATTGCCGATAACGATGATAACCGCTATGGCGATCTGACAAGGCTCACCTCAGTAGAGACTCGCATGGATGGCCCCTTGAATATAAGCAATGCTGGTGGCCTGACCGTCAACGGAGCACGGGTCCTGGGCAGCAGAGAATATGATAATGGAGTTGTGTATGTCATAGATAGAGTTCTCATGCCTGCCAATGCAGCCGATCAGCTGGCCAGTGATATGAGCGAGGCTCCAGGGAGATTGGGCATTCTTCAGGCACTCAAAAATGCTGGGAACTTCAATAGGTTCTCTCTTGCTCTCCAGGCAGCCGATAGGGTAGGATGGCTTAATGGTGAGGGTGGAACTGTAGGTGCTCCAGGGCCGTTCACCATCTTTGCCCCCACTGACGATGCCTTTGCGGCACTGCCCACTTCATCGCTGAATGCGCTCATGACAAATAATCAGAGTGACCTCAGGAGGCTTATAGAGTACCATGTCATAGAGGACACAGATGTGGCCAACACGACTGCTCCACAGGAGATAGATACTGCTGAAGGCGGCCCCCTGAATGTGGATGTAAGGGGCAATACGGTGAGCGGAGCCAGAATCCTCAACAGCTGGAGGTACAGCAACGGCATCATTTATGCCATAGATAGAGTCCTGCTGCCTGGGGACAATGCTTTCCTGACCAGGTATGGCCTGCTAAATCTTAATGCAACTGGGAGGACCGGCATGGCGTCCACTATGGAGGACAATGACGAATCTCTACCTCCACAGAGATAGCTCAGACGGATATAATATTAGAAGGTACTGTCAGGCCAATTATCACTGGCATAGCATTTGATAGCGGTCGTCTCATCGATGGGCCGCATTTTTTCCCTTTATCCAACATTTTCTGGATCTTCTATCTCTCGTCTATGGCAGAATGAGAAATCCTCTGGCTGTAGTCATCTTATAAGATCTGAATA
>DATMZB010000176.1:0-4285 GCA_035560655.1 Methanotrichaceae archaeon
ATCTAATGCCTACGACTAAACCTATAATATCTGAACCGGCATCGAAGTTCCTGAAGGCCTCTACTCTATCCTCAAAAAGCAGCATGCATGTCAAGGCGGACAAAGAGGCTTTAGGAAAAAATCCCCAAGTGACATCTCTCACAGATATCGACCTGCATGCCCTGGCAGAGGTAAAAGATGAACATGATACTTTCCTGACAGTTTATTTTGGGACTGCTGGCAGGGATAGAGATCAATCCTTCGTGGCATCGAGGCTGAGCGCCATCCAGAAAGCCCTGCCCAAGGACCTGAAGGTTGCCTTTGAAGAGGCGCTTGATATGGTCGAGCACGCCTTGTCAGCCCCTGCAGTGAAAGGTGAGCGCGGCAGAATCATCTTTGCCTCGGCCCACAGTGGCTTTATGCAGATCTACAGATTGAGCGTGGAGCCAGAGACGTTGGTGGTTTTGGATAGCTCGCCCTTCATTCTCCCCCTGGCAAAGCTGAGAGAAGAGTTTCAGGACTACGGCCTTTTGCTCATCGACTCCCAGGAGGCCCGGCTCTTCCTGGTGAAGTCTGACCTGCTGGAGGAGAATGAGAAGGCCTCCATAGACCTCATGAACAAGCACAAGAAGGGAGGCTGGAGCCAGATGCGCTACAACCGCCTCAGGAGAGGGCAGATCCATTCGTTCTTCACACAGCTTATAGATGATCTGCAGAAGAATGAGGATCTCACAAGGATGCGCGGCCTGGTGGTGGCTGGACCTGGTGAGGCCAAGGGCCAGCTCATAGAGATGATGCCCCCAGCTCTGAAGGATAAGGTCATTGGAACTGTGGATACATCCATGGAGGCGGCCTCAAGAGACCTGGCGAGGCAAGGAAAGGATCGTGCCCATGAGGACGAGCGTTCCAGAGAAAAGGTGCTGGCTGAAAAGCTAAAAGAAGCCGTGCTGCGAGGACATCCTGCGGCCTATGGCCTGTCCGAAGTTGGAACTGCCCTGAAGGAGGGAAGAGTGAACTGCCTTTTAATCACCAAGGGCTTTGCTCTGCCTGGAATGATCTGCAAGAGCTGCCATCACATCGATTCAGAAATAGAGAAGTGCCCCACGTGTGGCAGTGAAGCGGCAGCACTTAGCCTGGAGAGCCTCTACGAGCTGGCAGAGAATATGGGAACTGATGTAGTTTTGGTAGAGGACGACGCATTCCTGGAGAGCATAGGGAATTTAGGGGCAATTCTGAGGTACTGACAGGATTTGATCTTCTAATAACGTTTATCTTGTATCAGGGTAAAAAGGGCTGTGGTAAGTTATGGCAGCCAATCCAAACAAGTGGTTCCTGAAGTTTTCACCAAACGGAGAGGGGCGTCCCTGGGGAGATGGTACCTACATGGCCAATAGGATGGGTAATTACAATCCCTGGGATGAAAACTGCAAGGTCATCCCAATGATCGGCGGGTATGAGGCCATGTCTGCGATGAGGGAATCCCTGGAAGCTGCAATTGCTCAGGCCAAACAAGGCAAGAAAGGGTACGTATATATCGCCGATTGGCGACTTAATCCCTTGAGAGACCTGTCTGAAGATAATCCTTGGATAATCCAAAATCGCCCCTGGAATGAGGGCGATTCTGCAAAAAAGGATCAGACTGTGCTGGGGTTAATCCTGCGTCTGATGCAGGCCGGGATCAGTGTCAGGATACTATTGTGGTTGCCGATAAAGGCTTCAATATTTGCAGGGCTCGCCCAACATATGAGCGATCACGTTTACATAGCCGAAGTTGTAAGCAAGGAATGCGAAAGGCTGAGCAAGGATGATCCCAGCGCCAAAGATCGTGGCATAGTAGCTCTGGATATGAGGGTGGCATCTCCCATAACTTCTACCCACCACCAAAAGATGATGGTAATTCGCGTGGGCGATGTAAACGTAGCTTATTGCGGCGGGGTAGATCTGGCCTTCACCAGAAGAGACGCACCTAACAGATCGCATCTCTACAAATATGATCAGAACGCCACGTTAGACGATCTGCTCGTTCTTATGGAATCCAATCCGCCTCAATTCTTGGGTGGTGACTGGCAATCAGGGAAGAACGTCCCTCAGGTCTTCGATGTCCAAGACAAGACTCATCGCTGGCCAAAAAGCCTAGATACAATTTATGATGCATTAAGAGATGTAGCAAAGCCTTCGCACCAGGAGCCCGATCTGCCAAAAGAAGTCTATGGGGAAGATAATCAAATCTGGCACGATCAGCATCTTATGCTTCAGGGACCAATCATAAAGACTCTAGAGGAGCAGTTCTGTGAAAGATGGCAAGACGCCGGAAACGTGTATAAGTCTGGATTCTGGGGCAGCTTGCACATTAAAAATAATCAGGTTATATTCAGCTCAAATACTGCCATTAAGGACGGCGATATAAAGAGATTGGATGAGCCAAAGGAAGTTGACCTTGTACCAGGGGGCTCGTCTCTGGTACAGATGTGGCGCACGATTCCCTTGCGCAGGGAGCGCAAGAGGCCTCCGTTTATAAGAGGGGAGTTTACAATCATGGCTGGAATAGCTAATGCGTGTCAGGCAGCGGACGAATTGATCTGGATCTTTGATCAATACTTCTTTAGCAGGCCCCTCGCCAGATTGCTTAACCACCGGATTAAGAACGACAAGAAAAAAAAGCTTTGCGTTATTTTAGTGCTTCCACCCTTTGCCGATGACCATCCACATGAAGTGCACCATGCAAGGAAGCTGGCCCTAAGCGATTTAGCTGACGGCCTGACGCTGGGTTCCGGCAAATTCGAGCGCGTAGGCGTATATGACCTCTGGCACCCTTCCCGAATTCCAGGCGGCATTTACTGCCATGCGAAAGTTCAGCTGTATGATCGCAGTCTATTAGTATGTGGCTCTGCAAACCTGAACCGCAGATCATTTACCTGTGATACCGAACTCGATTGTGCTGTTTTAGATGAGGACTTAGTCCTAAAGCATTATCGCAGGCTTTGGCGTGTCCTCTTTCCGGACATTGCCTGGCCAAGCCAGATAAATTTCGACGATCCAAATGGCGGATGGGGAATGCAATTCTTCGACGCCTTTGAGAACGCTGTCAAAACACAGAGCTCGTACTTAATACCCGATCCTTGGTGGAATGCAGATAAACAGATAAGGCCTGTTATTATCGACGGCAAAACCAAAGCTGCGGTAGATATAAAGCCACCAAGGCTGCCCGCCGATCCTGTCGAGGCAAGGATGGACCCAAGAAATTGGACTGGTGTCGCACGGGAACAAGATTATGAGGATGACTATCTGGAGGAAGCAAGGGGCACCTTAAACAATCCTCAGCTAGAAGAAGAAGATATCTGGCCATTTGGCAAAAATGATGTAGCAAAGATAGAAGATAGTCTATTAGAGCCCAGCTCTCTAAATACGAAAATAGAATCTGAAATCTGCCCAAAATCCAGCGGCGTCTTTGGAGATCCAGAGATCCCTGGCAGATTGGACGAGATAGTATTCCTTATTGAAAACTGTGGTCATGGAGATAAATGGCCATGGAGGATGCCTTGAGCATATTCAATATAGCGAATCTGCCGAAAGCCGCCAGCATCACATTAACCTTTTTGGGCAGCCCAAGGTTAGCCAAAAGAATAATATGTGCGAGCCTACGAAGGAAAATGCAGTGAATAGAAAGATCGCACTTGCATTTGTGCTAATGCTTGCGTTTGCCATATCGCTCTCTTATGCTGCAAGCAGGTTCCCGATCCTGCCCTTGGATCTACAGGCATATCAAGAGTTGCACGAGGAAGCGAGACCTTTATTCAACATGCTACTACGTGGGGTAAGCTACCTGGGCGAACCAGCAATGGCAATGATCCTAATAGTCATGGTAGCGGCGGCCTTTGCATCAAGGCGCCAATGGATAGAGACGATCTTTGTGCTTGCCACGACCAGCAATGTGCTGCTGACTTTTGTGCTCAAGGAGCTCATCCGCAGAGCACGTCCCGTCCCCCTGCCTGGAAATGCCACTGGATTCATACAGAGCATCAACGAATATAGCTATCCAAGCGGACATGTCCTATTTTTTGTCGTCTTTTTTGGATTCTTCGCCTATCTCGCTTGGATATATTTTGCTGGACGTGTGCGTGTGATCGTTATCGCTATTTGCGGTGCGCTGATCATTCTAATCGGACCATCACGTGTATTTCTTGGAGCACACTGGGCGAGCGATGTTTTAGGTAGCTATATCATCGGCGCGATATGGCTATTCGTTCTGATTATCGCATATCAATGGGCGATGCGATGGAAACACCATGATCCTTCATAGGAGGGC
>DATMZB010000177.1:0-2275 GCA_035560655.1 Methanotrichaceae archaeon
TTCTAAGACGGCCTCGAAATCCTTCGAAAGGGATAATGTGGATTTCGCGGAAAGGAGAATGCACAGCTGCCTTATGTGCCGCTGGCATACCATGCAGCTTCTATTCCCTTGAATCAAGATCACTATAATATCTCTCCGATATCATTCATCCTCCACAGAGTTAGAGCTGCCAGAGCCGATGCAAATGCTCCAAAGAGGAATGCTGCTCCAGGGCTTAAGCCCTGCCAGAGCCCGCCTGCAATGAGGCCGGACATGATAGCTGAGATCCCGACGGCTCCATAGTAAATGCCAAGCGACGTGCACCTCACAGTCGCACAGCTCAGGTCAGAGACGAAAGCCCTCTCCGAGGCATCGACCATGGCAAAGACCAACCCGTAAAGGGCAAAGAGGACTATCAGTCCTGCTGCAGATGATACATAGACAAAACCAAGGCTGGTGATTGCAAATACAGCATATCCGATGGTCAGCACATTCTTCCTGCCAACTCTGTCGGACCAGATCCCTATGGGCATGGCCAGGGCACCATAGATCACATTGAATAAGATATAAAGGAGCAGGGGCGCTCCCACAGCCATGGCTCCAGTGAAGAACTCCTGGGCCCTGAGTATGAAGAACATATAGCTGAAGTTGCCAAGAGCAAAGAGAGAGGCTATGGCTATGAACTTCCTCAGATCTGGAGATAGATCCGACAGTCTCAGATCCATCTCAGCTGCGGGAGATTTGAAGCTCTCCTGGACCCTGGCAAAAGGAGCCAGAGCTACTATGGAGAAGACTCCAGCTATAAGCAATATCGTCCTGAAGTCCAGCCCAGCACTCCAAAGGAGATAGGCAAGGGCAGATCCGACTATGGCCCCTGAGGTATCCATGGCCCTGTGAAGACCAAAGCCCCGGCCGCGAACCTCCTTTTCTGCAGACTCGGCAATCATGGCATCCCTGGGAGCTGAGCGTATCCCCTTGCCGAGCCGCTCTGCAGCCTTGAGCACAAACACGCTCTGCCAGCCAGCTGAGAAGGGCAAAATTATTTTGGCTATAGCAGAGATGCCATAGCCGGCCACCACCAGCGGCTTTCTCTTTCCCAGCCTGTCAGACCAGTAGCCTGCAAATATCTTGAAGATGCTTGGTATCCCATCGCTAAGGCCGCCGATAAGTCCAACTGCAATACTCCCGCCGCCCAGAGTTGCTATGAACAGCGGCAGTATGGGCTGGATGATCTCGCTGCTTATGTCGTTTAAGAGGCTGACCAGGCCCAGGAGAATTATATTCTTGCTAATTCTAGATCCTGACGGCGCTGCCATGATGGCCAGATGTATCTGGAGATCTATTATGTTTCGGTCGGCTTTTCGAATGCTTCAAGCCCTCTATCGGGGAGAGCGATTTTATAGCATGCCTACGAAAAGATGAAATGCTTGTACATCTTTGACCGTCAATGAAGGAGATCTCATGAGAGTACTCGTTAGCGATTCACTTGCTGAAGAAGGAGTAAGGAGGCTTCAGTCCGGGGCTGAGGTAGACGTTCTGACCAACCTCACTCCAGAGGAGCTGATCAAGAGGATAAAGGATTACGATGCCCTTGTCATAAGAAGCGGCACCAAGGTCACGGCAGACGTGATCAATGCTGCAGATAGGCTCAAGGTCATAGGCAGGGCCGGCGTTGGTGTCGACAACGTCGATGTCGAGGCTGCCACAAGAAAGGGCATAATAGTCCTAAACGCCCCTGGCGGGAACACCATATCCGCTGCAGAGCACACCATCGCGATGATGCTGGCCGTGGCCAGGAACATCCCCCAGGCCAACGCTGCGCTGCACAAGGGCGAGTGGAACCGCAAGAAGTATACTGGTGTAGAATTCTTCAACAAGACGCTTGGCGTAGTGGGCCTGGGCAGGGTAGGAGCCGAGGTTGCCAAGAGGATGAAATCATTTGGCATGCAGATCCTGGCCTATGATCCCTTTGTGACAGAGGCCAGGGCCAACCAGATGGGCCTGAAGCTTGGCACTCTCGATGAAGTGCTGAGAAATAGCGACTTCATAACAGTGCACACCCCCCTGACAAAGGAGACCAGAGACCTCATAGATGAGGATGAGTTCAATATTATGCGGCCCGGGGTGCGCATAGTCAACTGCGCCAGGGGAGGCATAATAAACGAGGCTGCCCTGGCCCAGGCCGTTGCAGAAGGAAAAGTTGCAGGTGCAGCAGTCGATGTCTTCACAAAGGAGCCGCCCACAGGAAATCCACTCCTAGAGCAGGAGAAGATAATCACCACCCCCCACCTTGGAG
>DATMZB010000178.1:0-3063 GCA_035560655.1 Methanotrichaceae archaeon
ACCTGGGACGACGCACAGAGACTGGGGTCTGGCGGGCGGGTGAAGATGACCATATCCCTGGGGTTTGGGGGCAAGCGCGAGGTGACTGAGGCCATAAGAGAGCTTCTGAGAGGCGTTGAGAATGGGTTTGTCGAGCCCGAGAAGATAGATGAGAAGATGATAGAGGCCAACCTCAGGTTCAGACAGAAGCCCGATCTGGTGATAAGGGCTGGAGGAAAACGGTTAAGCGACTTCCTGATCTGGCAGGCTGCTTACTCAGAGCTCTACTTTACAGAGGTTAACTGGAACTCGCTCAGGAAGATAGACCTCCTTCGTGCAGTCAGGGATTATCAGAAGAGAGAGAGAAGGTTTGGCAGGTAGACCTACTCATCCTTCAACTTAAAGGGGAACATGCTGAGGTAGCTTGAGGGGATTGGATCTGAGATGACTATGTCCTCATTTACAACCATCATCTTCACACCTGCTTCCTGAGCCTCTCTGGCATCGACCTGGATGACTCTTGGATTGGAGGTCCTAAATGTGCTTACGTGCCAGGCCTTCTCGGGGGTTGTTGACAAGTGAACATAGCGCTGAGATGCGGATTTCAGGCCTATCTCTATGATCCTGTCAGCCTCCTCTTCGCTGGCGCCGTAGTACAGCTTGGGCATCTCGTTTTCTGGATGGTCCATCTCAACATTAACTGAATGGCCGTATCTGGCCCGGATCCTGCCGCCATCGATCTCATACCTCTGCTTGGGGTCAGACTGAGCCAGGGCAACGACTAGGTTCTGATTGGACCAGCGATGTCTGGTTTTTATGACCTCGCCAAGAGTTGCCAGGTCTACCCAGCCCTGTCTATCCATATCCAGGCCCAGATCTTCCGGAAAGTGCCTCAGAGCTCCTGCCACGAGCCTGCCTAGCTGCTCGGTCTTGGCATCGTCCAGCACGAGCTGGCCCGCTTCTTTGCATCCGCATATATCTCCCCTGAAGAACCCGTGACGCGGGCATTGCCTGATCATACCAATCCTCTTGCCATTTACGGATAGATATAGATGATCGTTTGCAGGCAAAGTCTCAAATACGAATGCCTGGAAGGGAGTTATATGCCGGAATCGGATGAGGTCGAGAAGAAGATACGCGAGACGCTGCTCGATTTAGGCGATGAACAGCTCTGTGCTCAGCTTGAGGAGGTCCTGGCAGCCATGAAAGAGCGCGACCAGATGATAAGCGAGACGCTGGAGGGGCTCCTCGAAGAGGTCGATGAGCTGATACTCCTGGCAGACGAACTCGATGATGAGGATTCAGCAAGTGGGTGAGCTCTTGGACAATTTGCCTGACATCCAGGCCTGTGTGCCGGACTACCCCATAAACCTCACCCGGGTTGGGGTCACAGGCGTCAAGAAGCTGGTCAAGATCGAGCGTGGTGGAGACAACCGTCCCATAGTCCTCATCTCCAGCTTTGAGGTTTTTGTGGACCTTCCATCAGATCGGAAGGGCGCCAACCTCTCCAGGAACTTCGAGGTCATAGACGAGGTTGTGGAGGAGGCCATCAACCGGCCGGTATACGAGATAGAGGAGCTCTGCGGCGAGATCGCCACGAGGCTCCTCTCACGGCATGAGTATGCCACCCGGGCCGAGGTCAAGATGAAGAGCGAGTACATAGTCCGCAGGCAAAGCCCGGTGACCAGGGTGACCTGCCAGGAGGTCGTGGATATCTTTGCCGAGGCCGTGGCCGGAGCCAAGGGCGACTTGTTGAAGACCGTGGGAGCAGAGGTTTTAGGTACAACCGCCTGTCCCTGCGCCCAGGAGATCATGAAGGACCAGGTCAAGCAGGAGCTGGCAAAGCTGGGGATCAGCCCTGAGGCCGCCGCCGAGTTTGCAGGACGGATACCTGTTGCCACCCACAACCAGCGCGGCCGGGGGAGCATGTCCATTGAGGTTCAAAACAGGCGCTGCGTCTCCATAGACAGGATCATAAGGATCATAGAAGAGTCCATGAGCTCCAAGGTGTACGGCCTGCTAAAGAGGCCGGATGAGGCAGTGGTTGTGGCAAGAGCCCACGCCAATCCCAAGTTCGTGGAGGACTGCGTGAGGACCATGGCCCAGAAGGCTGTAGAGACCTTCACAGACCTGCCAGATAATGCTGCCCTGACCCTCAAGCAGATCAATGAGGAGAGCATACACCAGCACAATGCCTTTGCAGAGAGGACTGCCACCATGGGCGAGCTGAGGGCTGAGCTGGCCAGGTGTGGGTTGTAACTATGACCGAGATAGAGCAGATTGGTAACTCATTGAGGGATTTAATAAGTGATAGGTCCATAATAGCCAGGTGCGAGCTTTTAAACAGGACCTACCAATTCGTTCACCAGGCAAATTTATCAGCTGAAGAGAAGGCAGAGCTTCAAAAGATGGTGGGCCAGCACATAGCTGCCGGGATATTCAACAATATATTAAGTGGCGCTCCCATATTCTTCGATCTCCCCAAGCTGGATACTTATACTACGATAAACGGCAGGATATTCCACTTCCTGCACACCCAGAAGTACAGCAAGCAGGACTTCGATAACGCATACCGCAAATTTTTGAGCGCCAGGGGCGATCTCAAAGATCTCCTTCGCCAGAACCTGATAGATCTCCTGACGGAGTTCATGGTCGGGGCTGGCTATACACTGGTACCATCCGCATCATCTTCAGACAGGCTCAGGTTCTCAGCCCAAGGCCGCCAGGTGGATTGCCTGGTCTTCACAAGCATAAAGTCGGTGGAGCCTGTAAAATGCACTCCCGAGGACGGTGCTGACTGCGTGGTAGTCGTTCCAAGCAGCGAGAGCCTGGAGCCCTTCGTTCAGTTCTTCAGGGAGAACGGTGCTGCAGCTGATGAGTCCGGCGTCCAGTACTGGATAGCCAACATGGAGAAGGGAACCATAGACCCATTCATAGGCTACACCACTGATATGGATATCTATGAACAGTTCGCAAATCCGCGCCTGGCTGAGATGGTAAGGACCACCTGGACTGCCAGACGATGATTTTCTGGCCCAGGCAGATATATTTTATTCAGAATTTCTTTTCATTTATCATTAAACT
>DATMZB010000179.1:0-3167 GCA_035560655.1 Methanotrichaceae archaeon
AATCACTACTGCTGATTCTCTGTACTCAGGTGTATGGGCACATGCATACATCCCAGCTGGGGCTGACGGCACCAACTCTGCATCCTCAGAGAGGACAGTACCTGCCAGGACTGAGACAAGGACTCGGACACTCGGCTCAAATAAGTACAACTTCAAGACCACCTATGGCGAGACCGCCGTGATTGCAAAGGCCTCCAAGACCGGCGTCCTGGGATCTGCAGAAGCGTTCTCTGAGGGCTCAGCTAAATCCTTAGCCCTCGATACTGCTGCTGATCGTGGAATAGTCGCCGGCTATGCTCAGCTCGTTGCCTACGCGGCTCATTCAGGAACAGGAACCGCAGAGGCATCTGCAACCGGCTCTGCCGAATACGATACCATGATGTCTGCCGGCCAGATCGATGCGTCCGGATCCGTGGAAGGCTCAGTGGCACTCAATGTGGAGAACAATTACGGCGGATCAGTCAAAGGCACAGCCTGGAAGGGGTCATACTCATCTGCATCATCAGAGATAGCCAGCACGGAGGGTACCTTCTCTCAGAGCTTCGAGTACCTGTATCTTAACTCGGGCAGAAACGCCCTTAGCGCTAAGAGCGATATCATTGGCACTGTGGCAGGCGGTACAACAGCCTCTGGATTCTATGCGCTGGCAGGAACCGCCAAGTTCGGCAATACGCAATCCTCTGCAACCGGTGACCTCTCTGGATCAGCTACTACCTACAAGCTCGGAGACGCAATAACACCCGGCTCTCTAGATCTGTTCCCATTGCCTGATTATGCTACCCAGTATAATTCTATAGCAGGGACCGAGAGAGGGTCGTCTGGAGACATATGGGCCCAGTCCGTTGCAACACTGAAGGCGTCAGCCATGCTGATATCCCAGTGCGAGGTCACTACGCTCCCAGGATCTCCCGCAACCCAGAAGAGTTCTGCAGAAACAGAGTCCATGACCTCAGCAGGAGTCACACGGACCCTTGCAGACGCCAATGAGGCTTTTGGCGCCTCTTACATAGACAATGGTGCTCTTTCCTCCAGTGCTAATACAGCTTCAGCTGCAGGTGGCAGCCCCATAACACTCGCCTCTGTGGGACTGGATACAATATTCATGGGTTCCGGTGCACACTTGATAAGCCGCCTGACAGGATCTCACCCAGCATCCGCCGCGGATCTGCAAATCCATGCCATCAACACTGCTACAGGTGCCCCGACCTCTACAGGTTCGGTAACTATACTTGGGACTGCTAACCCTGCTACTGCAAACAGCATGGTGAAAGCGGTTGGCCCAGCCTTCTCGACAACTGGCACCTCTGCAGATGCAACAGGCAGCTACCTGACAGCAATGAACCTGGATGGAACTTCGCTGCATACCAAGGATACCACTGCCGGCTCAGCCTTCACTTCGGACTCGAAGATGATTGCCACCGATATTGATGAGATAAATGTCTGGTCCTGGATAGATGGTTCTGACCCGAGGACTCATGCAGAGTCTGCATACGGGGTCACGCCATATGTGTCCACGCCGGTCTACGCATCATCACCGCTTGGGCCAGCTGGTACAACCACAGGTCCGACAACGACAGGCTCCGCAGATGCGACAACAAGGTCTGTGGATACTATCTTCAGTTCAAGGATAGAATACCCCTGAAGCTCTGTTTGAATGTGGTTTAAGTCTCCTATGGGGCCTAATCTCTTTTTTTAGACTACCTCATCATCTGGAAGCGTTCTCTGGCACAGCCTCCTATCATTGCCTTACCACTGCAGGCTTTCGGTTTGGAGCGGGCCCGATAAAAATATAATTCGTAAGTTCTGTATCAATTTGTCTAGTGCGTCCTTCAACGTATTCCAATTCCCTTACTCGAAGCTGTATAATTCGTTAAAAAACCAAAGTATATATGACCGCAGCGGGATGCGATGGCCAGAGATGTAGGGAGGGACGATCTAGATGAAAGCTTCGAGAAGGGCTCCAATCCAGCTGGCGTTCATAGCTCTTGTTGCGATGGTATCTGCTGCAGGAGCCGTCCAGTTGGCAGCGACTGGCACAAACACCGTCATTGGAAATGCATGGGCCGAGGGCGATGTATTCGCAACAGAGACTCCATTCAGTAACGAAGATGAGCTTTACGCCGGCGTGTGGGCGCATGCATTTGTCCCCCCGGGTGCCGATGGCACCAACTCCGCGTCCTCAGAGAGGACCGTTCCTGCCAGGACCGAGTACAGGACTTTCACCAACTCAGAGGCTGGCGGACATACTTACGACCTTCAGAGCAGCTACGGCGATACAACAGTAATCGCAAAAGCATCCAAGACGGGCGCGCTTGGACTGGCCGAGGCCTTCTCTGAGGGCTCATCGCAGTGCTGTGTCGAAGATGAGGCGGGCGCAGATCCCGCTGGCTATATCGAGGGCAGATCTCAGCTCGTCGCATTTGTCACCCACACAGGCACCGGGACTGCAAATGCATCTGCATCTGGCTCTGCCGGCCACTCGGCGTGGATCTCCAGCGGGGAGTTTGGAGCCACGGGGTCAGTGAGCGGTTCGGCTGCAATCAATGCAGCCAACAGTTGCGGCGGGTCCGTCACAGGGACCGCCTGGAAGGAATCCCGATCAGCAACATCTGACTATGATACCACATCTGATATACACGAGCACCTCTCACTGTCATCTGGCAGAAATGCCCTGAGCGCGCTCAGCACCATTAACGGCTCTGTTTCAGGCCAGTCTTCGGGATCCGGGTTCTATGCGCTACCTTCAAAAGGCTGGTTTGGCAATTCCCAGTCCCGAACATCAGGCGATCTATCTTCAACTGCCACCACATACAAGCTTGGAGATTCAATCACGCCTGGCGTGCTTACGTCTGTGATTTTTGTATTTTGGCCTGGCATGTCTACCAAGCTGGATGAGGTGGCAGGAGATGCGACAAAGACCTCACTGCCCGCCTCCGAGACCCTGTGGGTGAAAAACGGACCGGGGACGTCTCTGGCATCGTCCTATCTATCCTCTTATAGCAGCGCTTCTGGCGGTGCTGACCAGCGCGAAAGCCAAACGTATACAAACGCGTTCACATCTGCGGGAGTTGCAAGGACCCTAGCAGATGCCCGTGAGGCACACGGCGCTTCTTCTATAGATAGCGGTTATATTTCTGCAACCGCTGATACGGCATCATCTCCCGGGG
>DATMZB010000180.1:0-2758 GCA_035560655.1 Methanotrichaceae archaeon
GGGTATATCGTAAAAGCATTTCGGTTTAGGAATTCACAGTTCTGAACTTTACATTTTTTGGTGTATATGGGCAGACAGAGGCGGGGTTTGCATCGAGCGCCTGATGGTTCTACCAAAATCAGCGGCATCTGAGTCGGGGTATGAACATTGGAATCCGCCGCCTGTACTCTGCGTACTCGGCACCGAACTCGGCCAGGAGAGACCTCTCCTCGTGAAGAGCGCCCACATAGAAGTAGATGGTGATAAGCGAGTAAAGGACCAGCATCATATCTGTCATGAACGGAGTCAGCCAGATGAACGTCATCCCGAAAAAGAACAGTGGGTTTCGCAGGTGGCAGTAAAATCCGCCGGTTATGAGCCTGCCGGGGCCAATCCTGGGCTTGATGCCCAGGAAATCCATAAGCCCGGTCTGCATGAGCGCGCCCAGCAGTGCCAGTGCAGACAGGGCCTGCAGAGCCATCATCAGCCAGGACAGGGGAGCTGATACTTTATACAGAACCCTCTGTGGAGCTGAGGCCAGCAGATATGCGACCGGGATGAGGGTCAGGAACGAGATGGCGACATAGGCAGGCCTGTACCAGTGATCGGAAGATGGCCCGAATGTCCGCCTGACCAGGCTCTTGGCCCGCATATCGGCCAGAAGGCTGTGTAGTGCCGCAAATATCACGAAACACAGTGCCAGAACTCCCCGTGCCATCAGATCCTCACCTCTAACTCTAACCTGTCCTGTGCAGCCCGCCGGACCCAGATATGCTCTGCTGCACCACTCCCGGGCTGCCTCTGTAGTAGACGTTGCCGCTTCCCGAGATCCTCACATCCAGCTCGTCGGACACGCTGGCCTCGTCCATGCCCGAGCCGCTGATGGTTATGCTCGACCTCCTGGTGGAGAGATCATAGCCCCTTATGCTTCCAGAGCCGCTCACGACTGCGCTGTGGTTTACGGCCTGGCCTGAGAGGTGCATCGAGCCTGAGCCGGATACTGAGGTATCTGCGTTCCTGCAGCTCATGTCCAGGTCCATGCCTCCAGAGCCGCTGACATTCAGGGCCAGTGAGTCAGAGCTTATCTGAGACCTGCCGATGATATTGCCTGACCCGCTCGCAGCCAGGCTGCGGATGAGCGGAGCCGAGACGTAGATATTGAGCCTTGTGGGCGCTATGCAGCCGTCTGTGCCTATGACCAGCACGCCGCCCTGGACTGCGGTCCTAAGGGCTGGGAGTATGTTGTCGTCCGCCTCAATCCTTACAGGCTGCTCTGCTCCCTGGTCCAGGTACAGGTTGCCCGAGGACTGGAGATCTATGCCGTCGAACCCGGGAATGGACCTGTTCTCTGAGTCTATGTGGCCTGAGCCGTTCAGGCAGCCTGTAAAGCCGATGCACCCTCCAAGAATGGACGCGGCTATCAGAGAGATCACAACGAAAGTATGGTTGGTCATCGTCTCCTCAGCGCTGATCTGTCCCGGATTGTTCGTCTGACCGGGGCCTGCATATAGAAGATCACATTGGCCTCATCAGAGGACTCGCCAGGGGACTCGCCGCAGTTTACTGTCACGCCCCGATCTTTGAGCCTCTTGCCTATGCAGTCCAGGACCTCCTCAAGAGGGTCGTTCTTAACATCCACTGATACGCCCTTCCATGCATCGAAGCTGCCGGTGATCAGGTCGTCTCCAAACTCCATCTCGGGCAGGGTCACTACCAGCTCTTCAGCCTCCTCAAGCGAGACGCCAGCCTTTGTGGCAGCGCATTCGAGGACCTCGAAGTAGTCGCCTGCATCCATGATGCATACAATATCCAGGCCGCCTTCGTCCGTGGCAGGCGCGGCATAGATCTGGTAATCCCGGGTGTCTATCTCTTCAACCGGATCTCCTCTGGCCACCCTCTCTGCAGCGCTCTCCATGGCATCGATCATGTCCTCAAGGTGATCTATGGCAAGGGACGCTATCAGATCGAAATTGGCCCTGACTTTATCTGCAGTCATCAAACCTCCCGGATAATTATGGATTACTGGTCTATTAGGTTGAAGGCTATGCTAACACATTATAAAGGAGCCGTGATTATAAAGCATTTTCCAGGGGGGGTATTCAGTTTACTGAAATGATGGAACGCTGCCTTTTGGGATAGCCACGGATCTAAATTGAAGCCACAATAAAACAGGTTATTCCTCATTCTCTTTGGTCTTTAAGTGCTCGTTGTCTAAAATAGCCTTGATTTGCAGGCGCATTTCCGGAGCAAATTCTCTGGCTGTCTTCCACACGATCTCCATATCAACGCCAAAGTAGCCATGAATTAACCTGTCCCTCATTCCGGCCATGCTTTTCCAAGGCACTTGAGGATGCCTACGTCTTACCACAGGTGGTATATTCTTCACCGCTTCTCCCACGATCTCTAGGGCGCAGATCACAGAGTAGCAGGTCTTTTCATCCAGCAAGAATTTCTCAAAGCTCATTCCATCGGTAAACTGTTCCGATTTCTCAAGGTTATCGAGGATATCCTGCAAGAAATCAAGATATCTTCGCTCACCCTTCACACCGGCACCTTTTCTCTCAGGATGCGTTCACCTATCTCACCCTTTAAGGAGCGAATAGAAACCAAGTCCACTTTTATTCCAGTAATATTGCTAAGATCGCTCTCCAGTGATATGAACTCCGGCAGAGTAGGGACTTTGTCGAACTCCACCAGTACATCGAGGTCGCTGCGCTTATGCTGCTCACCTCTTACAAAAGAGCCAAATATCCAGAGCGTGCCCACACCATATTCACTT
>DATMZB010000181.1:0-2928 GCA_035560655.1 Methanotrichaceae archaeon
TGGCCGCGGCTGAATACACATATGGGAATAATATTACCTTCAATTTGGATCAGAGCATACATGGAGATGGCTTCTTTAGAACCTACAAATATGCCACAATGTCAAATGCTCTGGGACTTTCAAGCCCGCGGTTCAATAGCGTGGAGGCAAAAGACAGCTCTCATGGCAGCGGGCAGCTTCAGTCCGAGTACAGCATGGCAGCTAAAAGCACTGATAGAAGAGATGGTGTGGTGCCAATGGAATATGGAGTTGATCTGGAGCCGTTCATTGATACTGAGGAGGCGTTTAACCAGATCACAATGAAAGAGGCAAGCAACATGGTTTACAGGCCCATGTCGATGGGCCTTGGTGCTGGCTACTACTCGGCCCACCCAGTGACTTTCAACTCCCTTGTGAATGATAAGACCTGGATAAAGAATCATGGTTTTCTTCAGGAGATGTATCAGTCAGCAGAATATGCCCACTCCCTGAATAAAGAGATGGATGTGGATGTGGAGGATTACGAGACTTACGAGGCTGATCCAGGGACCACAAAGATGAACCTGACCGAAGATATGATCGATGGCAGGGCTCATATAAAAGTATATCAGGGGAACTTCAGCGCCATCCCAGATGAGGTCAACGAGTCAACCTTTGCAGAGAGCGAATCATTTAACACTCCGTTCTATAGGAACAGGAATCCTGATATAGAGATCCAGGAAGACTATGCGGGAAGCTATCATCTGACAAAGAATATGGTGCTCTTTGGTGACGCAGAAGAGACCACTGATGATGAGGACTGGATCCCTTGCTGCGGCTACAAGTTCCTGGATTCCCTGAAAGATTACCCTGACTCATGGGGACTCGATCAAAAAAAGATATTTGATTGCACCTGCTTCTCAGTGCCCAGCAAAGCTCAGTTTTGAGTTGCTCTCGGCACAATCTTTTTTCTAATCATCAGTCAGAGGCCTGCATATCAGTTGGCTTCATGGACATGCTTATGAGCCTCATGATGGTCGTGAAGATGCTGGTGGGTTATGGTGCCATGCCTGTGCATGTGCTTGTGTATCAGGTTTGCCTCCAGGAGAAGCTCCAGGTCATTTAGCACCTCATCGGTTGGCCTATCTACCTTGACTGAGTGGTCCTCGCCCATGACCACAGCCCTTGAGCTGATCTGCTCTATTATATCCAGGTCGTGGGTAGCTGTGATCACGGTCTTTCCCGCTCTTCCAAGCTCCTGGAGAAGCTCTATCAGCCACAGCTGAGTTCTGGGGTCAAGGCCTGCAGTGGGCTCGTCGAGAAGAAGCACATCCGGGTTGGTGACCAGTACTGAGGCTATGCAGACCTTCTTCTTCTCCCCGCCGCTCAGGGTGTGCGGGGCCCGGTCCCTGAGCTTCTCTATATCCATCATTGAGATGACCTCGTCCACCCTGCTTTTGACCTCCTCTCTTGTCATGTCGAGCTGGAGCGGCCCAAAGGCTATCTCCTCAAAGACCGTGGGCGAGAAGAGCTGGATATCTGAGTTCTGGAAGACGAAGCCGACCTTTTTGCGGAAGAAGCACCTGAACTCATTGTCCTTCATTGAGTCGAATGTATCCTCATTCACCAGGCTCCCAAATGCCCGATATTCACCGGAGGTCGGGTAGACCAGGCAGTTGATTATGGCAAGCAATGTGGACTTGCCGCTGCCGTTTGCGCCCATTATGGAGACCTGCTCTCCCTGGCCTATCTCCAGGCTTATGTCCTTAAGGGCGTTGATCTTTCCTGTGTAAGAGTAAGAAACATTTTTGAGATCGAAGATGGCGTCCATTGGTTATACCTTTATGAGATTGCTGGAGGCCAGCACCATCAAGATGCTAAGTGTTATGGCCGCTGCTCCAGCCAGGTAGTCTCTCTGCCTCATCCTGAAGTCCTGCATGATCTTGACATCGCCGTTGAACCCCCTGGATATCATGGCCGAGTGAACCCGCTCGCTTGTGTCCAGGGACCTGATGAGCATATAGCCTATGCGTCCTCCAACCCACATCTGCTCCTGGAATATGGAGCCTGATCTGATGGTCCTTGCCTTCTTGGCTATGTAGGTCTCCCTTATGATCTCCATCAGCAGGAAGATGTATCTGTAGGACATCTCCAGAGTCAGGACATAGAGCTTGGGCAGCCCCACAGACCGCAGCGACTTGAATAGCACCTGCTGGGGAGTTGTGAGAAAGAGAAGCACAACTGCAGATACGCAGGCCGCCACCCGCATTGTGAAGATGGACGCTGCAAGCAGGCCCTGTTTTGTGATGTATATGGACTCTGGCAGGGCCAGTGGGCCGAGGTGGGCGCCGGCGCCCAGATCTGCGATTGGGTAGAGCATATCTCCGGGCAGGAAGATGTTGAAGATCATGGGAACTGCAATAACCCCTGTGAAGAGGGGTATGAAGAGCCAGACCCTCTTTATGAAGAATCCGATCCCGATATTGCTGGAGGCTGCAAGGACCAGGGTTAGAAGATACATGCCAGCCAGGATGCCCAGGTCCCTGACAAGGCTCATGGCCAGAACCAGGGCCAGTATTGAGATCAGCTTGGCTCTGGGGTCTAGGCTCTGTAGCAGGCCCTTGCGCTTTGAGTAGCTCTCAACCAGGAATGCCTCCTGAAAGAAGGAGAGGATTCCGTCCAAGGTCTTCCTGACAAATCCCTTCTTTGCATGAGATATGGTGCAGCATTTGCAGGGTCCGGAATCGGACTGCTTCATCCAATCGGGGATCATGGGTCCTTCCGATCGCGATTATAGCTGTGGTAATCGGTGTTGGCCTTCATCTCAGGATTGATCTGATTTCTATCTAATAAAGCTTCTCGTATGATTAGTTGCTACGAAGGTCATAAAAGGTATATTATGCCGGGATTATGCCTGGCAATCAGAGAAAAGATTTCAGTAGCAGTGACCTCACGGGAAGCTATAAGCGC
>DATMZB010000182.1:0-2857 GCA_035560655.1 Methanotrichaceae archaeon
CCTATATTGTTTTGTTACGACGACTTAGTAGCCGATATACAGTTACCTCCTACGAGAAGACATTGGAGCTATGCTGTCTAAAAAAGCAGGTTTGTGCGGAGATTTGAGAAAAACCCAAATGCAGAGCATTAGATGACTGAATAGGGCCTATCTCAAAGGTAAAGCTCTATGTTTCGGTGGCAGTTCTAAGTCACAGCCCTGAGATGGCATCTGCAGGGAAGATAATGCATCTAAGCCAGACAAAGAGCACTAAATATAAGAAATGGCTCACACGACTTTTTGGGCCAGGCCCTAACTATTGGGCTAGTCTCAAGGCCGACGGCCCCCCTGACCCCGCGGCCGCGGGGAACACTCATGCAAATAGGCCGGAGATACACCAAAGTATGATGGTATCAAGAGCTGCTTATCCGCCAATTGCTGCCGCAAATATCACCACAACGTCCCTGTCATCGAGCCTCGTCTGAAGCCCGTCCAGGTTATCGATGTTCTGGCCGTTCACCAGAATATTGACATCATCTTTCAGGCCCGATCCCTCGAAGAGAACCTCGCCAGCACGTGGCAGCGCCTTCAAAAGGTCCCCTGCCGTGGCCCCTTCAGCCAGCTCCACATTCCGATCTCCGCCAAGCCTCGACTTGAACCCTGCATAAGGCCTCACTTCAACCTGCACCTGACCGCCTCCTAAATCAGCTCTTTCACCCTTTGGAGCGCCCTTAAGGCATCCTCCATCTTCAGGTCTCTCTTGTCCCTGGCCAGAAAATCCTCGAACCGCGCCCTCTCATCCAGAGACAACTCTGCATCGTTGAGGATCCTCTCGTAGTTCCTGTCCGGGAAGTAGAGGGCTGCTGCCGCCCGGAAGACCTTATCACGAACATCGGCATCAATAAACCCATTCTCCAGGGCGGTGCTCAGGTTATGTCTGATATTCACCAAAGGCTCTGACATCGGCTCGAAGTTGATTGGATCAAAGATGAGAGCCACCTCATCATCAGATATCAGCTCTCCGGATTTATAAAGCCGATAAATCTCGCCCACGCCCTCCATGCCGTAGACATCCAGCTCAGAGGCCCGGAGAGCGCCCATGCTGGATGCCCCAATCACCCTGCACCCGGCATCCAGTGCAGCCAAAACCTCCCTGTGTGCCACAGAGCACTCCTGAAAGAAGACTCCGTCTATGAGACATATGATCTCCGCGCCCTCTCCTGCAGCCTGGAGCAGGTCACCTCTCTTTGCAGGCGGACGGTAGTCCGCCTCCAGGATCTCCCTGGCCCTGGCCTCAGGCAGGCTTGGGCCTAGAAACACGACGACTTCTGGCTGCATTCTTCACCCGCTTTCCTGCCCTCTCTGAGTCCACTGCCGATATTTCCAGACCAGGAACTATCACCCTGACTACAGGAACTCCAATCTCAGGCCTGGTAAGATCAACCACTATGGCCCTGCCAAGGCCCGCCGCCTCCAGCCTTCCAAGCATGTGCCTTATGTCATCCAGGAAGTCGTTGCTCTCATAGGACGGAAGCTCTGAGAAGTCCCTGACCTCAGTTGGCTCAAACCAGTGCTTGTTCAAGCGCTTTGTTCTCTCGTATCCGATCTGCTTCCTGAAGTCCGCAGTGATGGTATCCTCCCTGGCGCCGTGAATCTGGGTGAGCCTGGACTGGGCCACCTCAGTTAAAGCCCGCAGCACCGCGACCCTGGCGCTGACGTGAGTTCCCATTCCTGTGGTCAGAAGTGTCGGGTCTTTTAGCCTTAAATCGTCTGAGATGGCCGCACAGGTTGGAATCCCGATATCGCTTGTGATATCCCTGAGTATTACCTCTACCTCGGCCTTTGCAAATTTGTCCAGTAAATCTCCGGCAAGGCCATCTTCAACGTTCTTCACCCTCGGTCCGGTATTCCTTGAAGCCTCAACAAGCGACCAGGCATCCCTCTCTATGACCTCGGACAGGCCGTGGAACACCGCCTCCTCAATCTCGTTTCCTGAGGCCAGGCCGTTGGTGTTGGTCCTGAAAAGCAGCTTGTAGCTGTGGGCAAGGGGATGAAAAACGGCATTAGCCGGCACCATGATCTCCTCATCGTTCATCAAATCAGTGCCCATGACCCAGGGGATCATAGCATCGGGATCAGCTCCCGAGGGAAGTATCAGCTCTCTTGGGTCCAGGGCATTCTGTTCCTGGGAGAGAACTGAGTACCGGCCCATTATCAGCTCCCTGTCCTTGGCCTCTCCTGAATACCTCTCCAGCCCCTCCATCATGGCCGAGACCCTGGCTTCGGCAGGCGTTGCTCCTTTGCCGTTGTAGACAGTGATTGCTCCCATCTCGGCCATGGGCCTGATGCTTGAGAATACCGGTATCCCTATCCGGTCCAGGCTGGTGATGTCCGCAACCCTGGTAATGCCTGCGCAAGGCATCTTGGGCTCTGCCCTGGCCAAAGTCTCCTCAGGAGAGAAGGCCCGGTGAGTGTCATCTTTGTACCTCTTGATGCAGGATCTGAGTCTCATGGCGACCTCCAGCTTTCATCTCTGGCCTGGCATATAAACTCTGTCAGCTTTTATCCGGCTTGATGTAAGCCATGGCCTGGCAGGTGGCGATCAGATCTCCGGGGCCGTTTCTGACCTCGATGCTGTATGTGGAGATGCGCCTGGACCTGGAAAGCTCCATGGCATCGGCACGAAGAGTGTCTCCGGGCCGGGCAGGATTGTGATAGTGTACGCTCACATTGAGGGCCACGGCCACGGGCCCGTGAGAGTTTGCCGCGGCCTCGAAGGCCTCGTCTATTAGAGAGAATATGGCCCCGCCGTGTGCCATAGAGAAGATATTCTGGTCTTCCTGAGCCAGGACCATCTCCACAATGGAGTGTCCTGGGG
>DATMZB010000183.1:0-3114 GCA_035560655.1 Methanotrichaceae archaeon
TCATAATAGTCGTCTGTGGACTGGACCGTCCTGTGGGTGATGATCTGAATTCCGTTGGCCCTGGCTATGAGGCCGCTTGTGCCATTGGTCACGTCGGGAGCGCTGGCTTCGGTCAGGAATATCCTCTCACCGGGCTGGATGTTCAAGGCGGCCACGAAGTTGTTGGGGCTCCTTAGCTCCAGAGTCCTCACCCTGGCGTCCATAAGCTCCTTCATAACTCTCCTGGTTATGCCTGTTAATGCCATGTAGATCATATGAATCACCCATACATCGGGAACTCCTTGGGTAGCTCCTCTGGCGCTGCGGATTTGACCTGCTCGGCGAGCTGATGCATCTGGAGCTCTATCTCCTGGGCCTTCTCCATGAGCTTGGCTGTGTCCACGCCCAGGTTAAAGATCTTGTTTAATGCATCCAGTGTGGCAATTGCAGCCTTTGGATCAGGCTCTGCTGAGACCGTTTCGCCGAGAAGACACATGGCAGGCAAATTCCTGGCCCGGCACTCGTTCATTATGGACCCGGATATTCCAGTGATTGTTCCAAGCTCGAAGATCTCTGTCTTATCCTTGATCCTATCAAGCATGTCCTTTGTGCTGACTGCGCCAAAGACGCGGTGCTCCTCGCTCATGACAGTAATTCCAGCAAGGCAGACCAGCTCCTTTGCATTTATCTTCTTTGCCCAGCCTACTATCTCCCGGCCGATGTCATAAGCTGCCAGGGGATGGATCGGTATGTCTGCAGTAATTACCACCAGCCCCATATCAGGCTTCTCGTATATCCTGACTGGCATGTTGACCACTCCTCCCAATAGAACTGCCAGTGGAGGGAAGAACTTTGAGCTCATGGCACCCAGATAGTCCATCTTAAGCTCATGAACTAGATACTGACTGGCAATGTTTCCTACCAGGCCAATGCCAGGAAAACCCTCTATCAGCACCGGATTTTTAGTGGTGGGCTCTTTCTCCAGTATGACCTGAACAATGTCATCATCCATAAGAAGAGATACGCCTTTATCGAAGATAAGAGCATCGCTCTTGGGATTGATTTTCATTGGAAGTCTGGCCAAAGAGAAGAAGGCCGCTGAAAAGTTTAATATAACGTGTCGATCAACTCGCCGACCAGGTATTCTAGAGGGATATGTTCTCTCCATAAGAGGGGCCAGGCCCGCAGTAAGGCGGGTGCTGGGGAGACTGATGAGCAGATCCTGAGATTGGCCCAAGGCCAATCTCCAAAACAGGACTTGGGAATATATGAAAGCGGATTTATTCAGAGAAGTCATAGATCAGGCACATAAGGAAGGAAGAACGTACCTCATGGAGCACGAGTGCAAGGCCGTGCTGGAGAACTTGGGCATTTCCACCACCGGCTCAGCACTTGCCAAGTCAGAGGACCAGGCGGTCCAGATAAGCGGATCTATAGGATATCCAGTGGCCTTGAAGATCCTATCCCCAGAGGTCATACACAAATCAGATTCTGGCGGCGTGAAGCTCGGATTGGATAACGAGGAGAAAGTCAGGGCTGCCTATAACGAGATCATCAATGCATTTGTTGGGCACAAGATCACAGGCATCTCAGTCCAGAAGATGGCAGATCCAGGCATTGAGGCTATAATTGGCGTCACCACGGACCCGACATTCGGGCCTGTGCTCATGTTCGGCCTTGGAGGCGTCTTTGTAGAGGTTCTAAAAGATGTCTCATTCAGGTCCATACCGATCACCGAGAGCGAAGCCGAGGATATGATCCAGGAGATAAAGGGTTATGCTCTGCTCAAGGGGTATAGGGGCAAAAGCGCCGACATTCCAGGGTTGAAGAAGCTCCTGATGAATATCTCTGATCTGGTCCTGAAAAATCCAGAGATCGTGGAGATGGACCTAAACCCGGTATTTCTCTACCCCAAGGGCTACATGGTGGTGGATGCAAGGATCATACTCGGCGAAAGGCCGGCGCAGCCCAAGGCCGTCTCAAAGCAGGACCTGCACGACTTATTCTATCCAGAGAGCATAGCAGTCATAGGCGCCTCTGGAACCAAGGGCAAGCTTGGCTGGAACGTCTTCATCAACCTCGTCAGCCACAACTTCCAGGGCAAGCTCTACCCCATCAATCCAAGAGCTGATTTTATCCAGGGCATAAAGGCATACCCAAGGATCAGCGATGTGAAGGCGCCAATTGACGTGGCCATAGTATTGGTGAGTGCAAATAACACGCCTGAGATTGTCAAGGAATGCTGTGACTGCGGCGTGAAGTACGTCATAATTGAGTCTGCAGGCTTTGCCGAGATGGGCGAGCCTGGACGCCAGATCGAGAGGGAGATGATAAGGATCGCCGAGCCGTATGGATGCAGGCTTCTTGGGCCCAACTGCTCTGGCGTTATCAACACCCACAGCAGCATGGTTCAGTCCATAGGCATAGTCGATGAGCTGGGCCGGGGAAATATCGGCCTCATATCTCAGGCAGGAGTCTGTGCAGCAGGAATGCTCTGGGGCCTGAGGCATATCATGGACTTTGGCATTGTTGCAACCATCGGAAACAAGCTGGATATCAACGAGACCGATATGCTGGAGGCAGTTTCCATGGACCCAAATATTGAGGTGGTCTCCATGTACCTGGAGTCAGTCAAGGGCGGCAGGAGGTTCGTGGATGTATCAAAGAAGATCGCCAGGGAAAAGCCCATAATCGCCCTGAAGTCAGGCCGGACAGATGCAGGGAAGAAGGCGGTATCATCCCATACTGCGTCCATGGCCGGAAACGACCAGGTCTACAATGGGGTCTTCAGGCAGGCTGGCATCATCCGGGCCAGAGACTACGACCACATGTTCAACCTTGCCAAGGTCATGTCCAAGCAGCCCATGCCTGACAGGGACGGCGTCTTCATAATCACCTATGCCGGATCGCTTGGTGTCATTGCCGCAGATGCGGTGACTGATAACAAAATGAGGCTGTCGGATCTCGAGCCTGATCTCAAGGAGCGCCTCAAGAAGCTGCTGCCCGAGTATGTGGGCGGCTTAAATCCTGTGGACTACACATTCAGCCAGGATGCAGAGACGGTGAGGAAGACCATTGAGATAGGCGTCTTAAGCCAGGACGTGGGAAGCTTCATTGTGGTGCTCCAGGCAGAGA
>DATMZB010000184.1:0-2771 GCA_035560655.1 Methanotrichaceae archaeon
CCAGACAGCTGAGGCCAGTCGACTATATCTGATCGGATACAGTGTCGTAAAACTTTTCCCAGTCCAGAGTGGTAGAGACACACCCCGACTTGGTGAGAGGCACTCCTATGGCTGGTATGTCGTGGCTGTGGCATAGGTCCAGCCCTTCCTTGATCTCCATCTGGCAGCCCACACCAATTATTGCCCGCGGCCTGTACTTCTTGATGATCCTCTTGATGAAGCTCGATCCAGGGACCAGAAAGAACTTGTACCCCTGCTTTTCAGCGAACTCTTTAGCCGCTCCGACCTGGCACCGGCCGCAGTTTATGCACTTGATGCCCTCAGGGGTCAGCTTGGCAGGACACTCTGCGCTCCTCACGCACTGGGGCATGAATATGAACCTGGATTCATGGGGTATCTTGATAAACTTCTTCCTGTTTATGTAGTTCCTAAGGCGCACTCCCACATCATCAACTATGACGTCATCTGCTCTCGCCACCCAGAAGATGGCCTTGATGACGCTCTCCAGGAGGCTGATGCTTATGAGCATGAGCCTGGCTGCAAAGAAGTGGCCGGTCTTGAAGGAGTAAAGTACAAGCAGTGCTCCAAGCATTGAGAGCACCAGTATAAGCGCGGCAGAGGCGACCACCGCCTCGCCTATGAAGTAGTAGGCCTGGTCCAAGAACTGGAGCATAGCCGCAGTATTGCTCTCTGCTTATAAACCTGTGCCGAGGAGCGCGGCGCAAGTTTTTTATCTATGGTAGTAATGAAGTTTATGCCTTCGCATTTATGAGTTTAATGAGGATTTAAGATGGCCAGAATGCACAGCAGAAAGAAGGGAGCATCCCGCTCCAGGCCGCCATATGGTGAAAAGTTGCCGGCCTGGTCTGATATGACTAAAGAAGAACTCAAAAAGACAGTGACCAAGCTTCATGATACAGGCATGGCCCCAGCAAAGATCGGGCTCACACTGCGCGATTCTTATGGCGTACCAAGCGCGAAGATGGTGCTTGGAGAGAACCTAACCAGGTTCATGAAATCAAGCGGCATTGGATCTGATATACCTGAGGACCTGACAAACCTGATGAGAAAGGCCCTGCACATAAGGAAACATGTCAAGGCCAACGATAAGGATGTCCACAACAAGAGGGCACTCCAGCTCACAGAGAGCAAGGTTAGAAGGCTGGTCAGGTACTATCACAGCACAGGAAAGCTGCCAGAGGGCTGGCAGTACTCGCCAGAGGCAGCCGAGATATTGGTTACATGAAGCGGCTCGAGAAGACTGCAGAAGCCATTGCCAGATCGATTTTAAGATGTGACAGCATGCGGGTGATCTCCCACAATGATTGTGACGGGATCACCTCTGCAGGGCTGATCTGCAGCGCCCTCACCAGGGCGTCCATACCTTTTCATGCCACCCTGGTAAAGAGGCTTGATGAGTCGGTTATAGATTCTGTGGGCGAGGGGCCCGTGGTCTTTTGCGATATGGGCAGCGGCCAGCCCGATTTGATCTCCAAGGTGAAAGGCGAGGTATTTGTTTTAGATCATCATCGCCCTGTGGGAACTTTAAGCTGCCTTAACTTAAACCCGCACAACTTCGGCATAGACGGGGCCTTCGAGCTCTCGGCCTCTGGAACGGTCTACTCTGTAGTTCGCAAGATGGGAGATAACGCAGACCTGGCAGGCCTTGCCATCGTTGGGGCAATTGGCGACCGTCAGATGATGATTGGCGCCAACAGATCCATACTCGATGAGGCCCTGGAGGCCGGGGCTGTAGAGGTCAGGCCGGGGCTCAAGATGTCCGAGGACGGACCAGTAGATCAGGTCTTCCAAAGCTCCATAGAGCCTCTGCTGGACTTCACTGGCGATAAAGAGTTGACAAGGCAGTTCCTGGACCAGGTTGGAGTGCACGGAGATGTACAGAGCCTTTCCAAAGGAGATCTCTCCAGGCTATGCACAGCCCTGGTCCTAAAGCTCCTGATCCAGGGGAGCTTCGCCGCAGATTCTGTGGTGGGCGAGGTAATAAGGCTCAAAAACGAGGTTGTAGAGAACGCCTTTGAGCTGGTCCTCCTCTTGAACGCCTGCGGCAAGATGGATGTTCCAGGCCTTGGCCTGACCCTGTGCCTAAGGGACGACAGCGTCCTTTCAGAGTGCAGGAAGGTCGGCGCCGATTATAAGAGAGAGGTAATGTCGGGGATAAGGTACCTGCAGGAGCACCATAAGGAGCTGGACCACATCCGGTACCTCATCATGCCCGATATGGAGGCAGGAGGCGTGGTTGCAGGTCTTGGGATCAGGTACCTCTACACCGACCGGCCCCTGATAGTGCTCAACCAGAAGGAAAATATGGTCAAGATCTCGGGACGGGGAAGCAAGCCCATGGTTGTAAAGGGCCTTGATCTGTCCATTGCCCTCAGAACCGCCGCAGAGGCGGTCGGCGGCCGCGGCGGGGGCCACACCATAGCCAGCGGAGCATCGATACCGCCCGGCACAGAAGAGGAGTTCTTGAGGATAGCTGACGAGGTCGTAGGAGGCCAGATCCAGAAGGAGAATGCATGATCCGGGCAAGGCTCAGCTTCTGCAGCCCTGACTCTGAGAAGATTGCCAGAGCCCTGGAGCCAGATAACCTGCCTGGCATGAATATGGAAGTGAGACCTGGCCAGATGACCATAGAGTTCTCAGTCCAGAAGATAGGCACCCTGCTCTCTACAGCAGACGACCTTCTGATGAACCTAAAGATCGCTGAAGAGACACTGGGCTCTGCAGTGAAGTAGTCCTTTGCCAGTCCTGGC
>DATMZB010000185.1:0-6536 GCA_035560655.1 Methanotrichaceae archaeon
ATGCAGTTATGTGGCTGCCTTTTGGCACTTCTCAATTCGAGGAGCTTTCATTGCTCTCCTTGAACAATATTGCCCTGAGACAATAAACTTATATGTAAGAAGCAATTATTCTGATTTGGTAACAGTTTAACAGGATATAGAAGGTGGGATGGATGAAATTAAGAGTCGTTAGCAACAGGAATGAGATTGAAGAGCTGAATAGAAATGAGCAGTTAGTTCACCTGGCCTTCCGTGCATCCAATACAGATATATTCAGACTGCTGCAGACCTGTCCCAGAGTCAAGGCCATACAGGTGCCTGCATCCTATCGCAAAACGCTCTCCCGAGCTGGGGAGATGTTCCTGGTGATGCAGGGCATAGAGGTCATAGAGGGAGACGTCTGGGGCCATAGAAAGGATATAAATGAGTATTATACAATTGATGACAAGATCTTCGGCAGGATAGACCAGCTCAGATCCAACGGCATAGACTCTAATGAGATAGCTGGCACTGTCTCCAAAGAGGCCAAGCTATCCCCTGACCTGGTAAAATATGTGATCAAGCAGAGTTCCTAGACTGTCTCTCCGCTTCCAGGGCTGTGACTAGCAAGTCCAGCACCTCCTGGACGCCTTCACCTGTAAGGGTTGACATCTTGGGCACTCCCTGATAATCGAGAAGATCGACCTTATTGGCCACAACTATTATCGGGAGCTTGATCCAGCTCTTTACATCTTCCAGAAGCTTGAGCTGATCTCCAAGAGGGAAACCCGAGTGCTCGCTTGGATCCAGGATATAAAGGACAACTCCATTGAGGTAACGAAGCACTGCTATGGCCTGTCTCTCTATGACGTTCTTCTCAGAGAGGGGCCTATCGAGCAGGCCTGGAGTATCTACTACCTGATACCTTTGTTCGCCTATATTGAAATGCCCTACGAAGATCCCCTGGGTGGTGAATGGATAGCTGGCAATCTCAGGCTTAGCGCCTGTTACCTGGGTTATGAAGCTGGACTTTCCGACGTTTGGGTATCCGGCTATGAGAATAGTGGGCAGTTCGGGATCTATGGTTGGAAGCATCCGAAGCTTATCCCTGGCCTCTCCAAGGAATATCAAATCCTTATCAATAGATCTGATTATGGAGGACATCCTGCCAAAGGCCGCCCTCCTTGCTACCAGTCTGTCCTGGCCTCGTCTCATCTTGCCAACAGATTCGCGTGATATCTCCCTGACCTGCTTGGATGCCCAGTGCAGCCTGGACAGGCTTATTCTCATGGCATCAACACCGACAATTATGTCTGCCAGCTCTCGATAAAAAGGCGGAAGATTATCTAGCGAGGGGAACTTTCTTACCAGGTTGGCCAGGTTATCGGAGAGGATATTTCCAGCAGTCAGCACCACTTTCTCGTCATTTCCTGGCGTCATGCCGGCCCTGGAGCCACGCCTGAATGCACGGTCGATGAGCTCCTGTGAAAGCGGGACGGTTGGCAATCTCTCAAACATCAAATAACTATACACCGGCAAAGGAAGATAAACTTTTAGGCGCGGCGGTTAACTCGGTGAATAAAATGTTTTCGAAAGGTTTATATACTCTTCGCGCGAGTATATCTAGAGGTGACCTGTTGTATAGGTTGGGCACCGCGCTTCATATAGTCCAGAATAGATTGATTGTGCGTGGGGAACCATTGGAAGGCAGCGAGACGGAGATTCCTAAGGTTAATTCCCAGGTCGTTGACCAGAAGCGGGCAAGGGTCGGCAGGGTTTTTGACATATTCGGGCCGGTGGGGCATCCCTACTTCATCGTCCGCCCTAATAGAGGAATTGATGCCGCAGTCCACGTCGGAAAAAAGCTCTACGTTGACGAGACGTCGGGGAGAGATGGCAAGTGGAAGAGATCGAGAAGATAAGAGAGATTGAGAGGACTGAGCAAGAGAAGATCAAGGAGAAGAGCAGGCTCAAGCGCGAGAAAGAGAAGGTAGACGAGTTCGAGAAGTTCACTGTAGAGTGTCCCGAGTGCAAGAGCCATACTCTGGTCCGCGATTACGAGAGGGCAGAGCTCGTATGTGCAGAGTGCGGCCTGGTCATTGACGAGAACTTTATAGATCAGGGACCCGAGTGGCGTGCCTTCGATCACGATCAGAGGATGAAGAGGTCGAGGGTAGGCGCACCCATGACCTACACCATACACGATAAGGGCCTGTCGACTATGATAGACTGGAGGAACAGGGACTCCTATGGCAAGACCATATCCTCCAAGAACCGAGCCCAGCTTTACAGGCTCAGAAAGTGGCAGAGGAGAATTCGGGTATCCAACGCCACTGAGAGGAACCTGGCATTCGCCCTGTCTGAGCTGGACAGGATGGCTTCAGCCCTTGGTTTATCAAGAAATGTGAGAGAGACAGCCGCTGTGGTGTACAGGAAGGCTGTAGACAAGAACCTGATCCGCGGGCGAAGCATTGAGGGCGTGGCCGCAGCTGCTCTATATGCAGCATGCAGGCAGTGCAATGTGCCAAGGACCTTGGATGAAATAGCAGAGGTGTCCAGGGTTTCCAGGAAGGAGATTGGAAGGACATACAGGTTCGTCTCCAGAGAGTTAGCCCTTAAATTGATGCCCACAAGCCCCATAGATTACATCCCAAGGTTCTGTTCAGGGCTGAACCTGAAGGGAGAAGTCCAGGCAAAGGGCATAGAGATACTGAGGCAGGCAGCAGAAAAGGAGCTTACATCTGGCCGCGGGCCTACTGGTGTCGCTGCTGCAGCAATATACATAGCCTCAATACTCTGTGGAGACAGGCGCACACAGAGAGAGGTTGCAGATGTGGCAGGAGTGACTGAGGTCACGATAAGGAACAGGTATAAGGAGCTGGCAGAGGAACTGGATATAGAGATAATTCTCTAATCCATCAATCCTTCTCTTTTGTAGCTTTTACTCTGTATGCAATTATTGCTCCATTGCATTAAGCATCATCCTTTCAGCCCATGCAAGGGCCATCTGTCGCTTGATCAGAGGGGCCAGATGTTCAGAAGCCCTATTCCTTGAGTAATCCTCCACGTGCCACTCCAGCTCGGGCTGATACCCCACATCCATGAGGATCAAGCCCTCAACAGGCGCGGCTGTCACTCCGTGGTTGATCTTCAGGTCAAGCAGGTTGCCAACCCAGTCCAGATCCTTCTCGCCAGAGCCGACTGATTCCAGTGCAAAGGCTATCTTTCTCACCATGTTCCAGAGAAAGCCATTAGCCCTGACATCTATTATAGCCAGGCCGTTATTCTCAGATATCTCCAGCTTCATGACCTCTCTTATGGTATGCTCCTTCATGGAGGAGAAATTTCTGAAATCATGGCGGCCCAGGAGCTTCTCTCCAGCCTGGCGCATGAGCTCAATATCCAAGCCATCGTGGTAGAGTATATAGCGGTACTCTCTCCAGGTGGCGTTCCACCTGGCGGAGAAGCCTATAGGCGCAACAGCCCATGCCCAGGTCCAGATATCCTTGGGAAGTTGGCTGTTGACGACCTTGGGAATGGCAAGCTTTGCCTTGTCCTCATCTATCCAGAAATCTATCACCTGTCCAAGGGCATTGACTCCCCGGTCGGTCCGACCTGCATAGCAGAAGTCGCCGTGAATGACGCCTATCTCTTCCAGCGCCCTTCTCACTTCTGAATCTATGGTCACCTGATCTGGCTGGCGCTGAAGCCCATAGTAATTCTTGCCCAGGTAGGCCAGCTTCATTGCAATCTTCATAATTGTCCAGTGCAATATTGAGCTAGCGCAGAATGAGCTGAGGCTCATTCTGCTGCGTTTAAAGATCTCGGGGGTCGGTGATATAGCCGGTGATGGCGCTGGCGCCTGCGGTGGCTGGCGATGAGAGGTAGACGAAGGCCTTGGGGCTGCCCTGCCTGCCCACGAAGTTCCTGTTTGATGTAGAGAGGCATACTTCTCCAGGGCCAAGCAGGCCGAAAGATCCGCCCATGCACGGTCCGCAGCAGGCAGACTCGAATATGGCTCCGGCATCCATGAACTTTTCAACCAGGCCTGCATGCAGGGCTTTCATGTACTCTATCCTGCTCGCTGGCACAACTATCATCCTGACTCCTTTGGCCACAGGCTCGCCATTCATGACCTCACTTGCGAGCTTGAGGTCCTCGAACCTGCCGTTGGTGCAGGAGCCAAGGAAGACCTGATCTATCTTGGTCTGTGGAAGGGCGCTTATTGGCGAGACATTGTCCACGTTATGGGGGCAGGCTACCTGGGGCTCGAGGTCGCCCACTTTCCAGTATCTCTTTGATACCTCGGCGTCCTCATCTCCGCGAGTTATATTCCTGGTGATTGCGGACTGGTCTGAGACGCGCTCACGCAAGTACTTGAGCGTAGTCTCGTCGGGCTCGACTATCCCGGCCTTGGCTCCCATCTCTATTGCCATATTGGACATGGTCATCCTCTCAGGGATGCTCATCCTGGATACGGCATCTCCCCGAAACTCGCAGGCCAGGTAGTTGGCTCCATCGACTCCCAGGTCGCCTATGATCTTTAAGATCACATCTTTGGATGTGACTCTCCTTGGCAGTATGCCCTCTATCATGAGCTGCAGCGTCTTTGGGACCATGAACCAGAGCTTGCCAGTGGCAAAGACCGATGACATGTCTGTGGACCCGATGCCCGTGGCAAAGGCGCCCAGAGCGCCGTAGGTGCACGTGTGAGAGTCTGTGCCAAGGACTATTGATCCAGGCAGAGCATGGCCCTTCTCTGGCATGACCTGGTGGCATACCCCGCAGAAGACATCGTAGTTGAGTATCCCCTGTTCTTTTGAAAACTTCCGCAGCATGATGTGGTTCTCAGCGGCCTTCAGGCTGTCAGCCGGAACCTGATGATCGAAGAGAATGACTATCTTGGACGGGTCCCAGACCTTGGCATCCTTGCCTGCTATCTCATAGAATCCTTTGACCGCGAGGGGCCCGGTTATGTCATGAATCATTGCGCAGTCGACATCGGCCATGACGAAGTCGCCTGCGTGGGCCTCCTTCTTGGCAGCCCTTGAAAATATCTTCTCGGAGAGGGTTTGACCAGTCATGGTCAGGGCAATTTCATTCATGATAAATAAACTTTTCAACCGCTTCCTATTTGGCATGGATCAGAACCTTTCAGATCTTTCAGGAAGGGGATAAAAAAGTTTATTCTGGGCCATGTTCTGAAGCGCTGCCGGCATTGCCGTGATGCTCAAAGCCTTTAAATAACGAAATCCACATCACTGATGCCCAGAAGATTACATCATAGTCGCAGTTTGGAGGACCCTGATATGAAGATCAAGATTTTGCTGGATGAGGAAGAGATCCCCAAGAAGTGGTATAACGTAGCAGCAGATATGCCTACACCGCTGGACCCGCCACTTCATCCTGGAACTGGGAAGCTGCTGGGCCCTCAGGATATGGAGCCCATCTTTCCAAAAGAGCTCATTCGCCAGGAGATGAGCACCGATCGCTGGATAGACATCCCAGATGAGGTACGCGAGATATACAGGCTATGGAGGCCAACGCCCATGTACCGCGCAGCCCGGCTAGAGAAGGCCCTGAAGACGCCTGCCAGGATCTACTACAAATATGAAGGCGTGAGCCCGGCAGGAAGCCACAAGCCCAATACTGCGGTGCCTCAGGCCTACTACAACATGAAAGAGGGTGTAAAGCGCCTTGCAACCGAGACCGGCGCGGGCCAGTGGGGCTCGGCTCTGTCCCTGGCTACAAGCATGTTCGATATGAAGTGCACTGTCTACATGGTCCGCTCCAGCTACGACAGCAAGCCCTACCGCCGGTCTATGATGCGGGTCTGGGGTGCGGAGTGCATACCAAGCCCCTCTGACAAGACAAACGCCGGCAGAAATATCCTGGCTAAGACCCCCAACACCCCGGGGAGCCTTGGCATTGCCATCTCTGAGGCAGTTGAGGATGCAGCAACTCATGATGACACCAATTATGCCCTTGGATCGGTTCTCAACCACGTCCTCTTGCACCAGACCGTAGAAGGGCTGGAGCTGAAAAAGCAGTTCGAGATGGTGGACGATTATCCAGATGTGATGTTTGGGTGCTGTGGCGGAGGAAGCAACTTCCCGGGCATGGTCTTCCCCTTCGTGCCCGATAAGCTCAAGGACAAGAAGGATCTGCGCCTGGTGGCTTGCGAGCCCACGGCCTGCCCATCGCTTACCAAGGGCATGTACGCCTATGACTTCGGCGATACTGCTGGCATGGCGCCCATCCTAAAGATGTATACACTGGGACATGATTTCATACCGCCCGGGATCCATGCCGGCGGTCTGCGCTACCACGGCGATGCTCCTCTGCTCTGCAACTTGGTCCACGACGGCATAATAGAGGCTACCGCCTGCCAGCAGACCGATGTATTCAAGGCAGCGACAATATTCGCCCGCGCTGAGGGCATAATTCCAGCTCCAGAGTCGTCTCATGCAATCAAGCCGGCAATTGATGAGGCTCTGAGGTGCAGGCAGACAGGCGAGTCCAAGACAATATTCATATCACTCTCTGGACACGGCCACTTCGATATGTCTGCCTACGAT